>NZ_JACADT010000950.1:0-2188 GCF_013421635.1 Streptomyces sp. UH6
GGCGTCGCCGCTCAGTGCGGCCAGATCGGCGGGTTGGTGGTGAAGTGCCCGCCGAGCAGCCCCTGTTCGGGGTTGGACCGGTCCAGCTCGCCCTGTTCGGCCACGAGCTTGGCCGCGAAGGGCTCGGAGTCGTCCTGCGGCTCGTAGCCGAGCGCCCGCGCCGAGGAGAGGTCCCACCACAGGCGGGTGTTGGCGGAGCTGCCGTGGACGACGGTGTGGCCGACGCCCTCCGCGGTCAGCGCCGCGTGGAAGAGCCGGGCGCCGTCGGCCGGGCTCATCCAGACCGACAGCATCCGCACCGTGGTGGGCTCGGGGAAGCAGGAGCCGATGCGGACGGAGACGGTCTCCACGCCGTGCCGGTCCCAGTAGAGCTGGGCCAGGTCCTCGCCGAACGCCTTGGACAGGCCGTAGAAGGTGTCGGGGCGGCGCGGGGTGTCGACGGGGATCAGCGGGTCGCCCTCGCGCGGGGCCGGGGTGAAACCGACGACGTGGTTGCTGGAGGCGAGGACGACGCGGGGGACGCCCTCCTCGCGGACCGCCTCGTACAGGTGGTGGGTGCCCTCGATGTTGGCCCGCAGGATCTTCTCGAAGGACGACTCGAGCGAGATGCCCGCGAGGTGGATCACCGCGTCCATGCCGCTCATGGCCTCGCGCAGCGCCGCCCGGTCCGCCAGGTCGGCGGTGACGACCTCCTCCGTGTCCCGTACCCCCTCGACGGGCATGACGTCGAACAGCCGCAGGGTGTACCCGTAGGAGGGGAGCAGGTCCCGCATCAGGGTGCCGAGTCCGCCCGCGGCGCCGGTGAGCAGGACGGAGCGGGGAGCGGGCATGGCGTTCTCCTCGGGTCGGGGGCGGCGCGGGGCCGGCGGGGGCGGACCTCGGGTCCGCATGCGTGGACGGAGTTCACGTGCGTGGGCACGCTAGGGAGTTCTCCGACGCAGCGTCAAGTGGGTGTTCACGTACCTTGACCGGGAATGGCGGCTGCCCTAGCGTGACCGGCGTTCAGAAATGTAAACATCGGTCAGGTGCATGTACGTCGCTGTCGCGCCGCCGTACGTCGTCCAGGGAGCCCCGTGACCTCACCCTCACCGACCTCGCCCGCTCTCAGCGCCCGGCTCGACGGCGTGCTGTTCTTCCCCGTCACCGCGTACGGGCCGGACGGGGACGTCGACCTCGACGCCTTCCGCGCCCATGTGCGCGACGGCATCGACGCCGGCGCCGCCGCCGTCTTCGCCTGCTGCGGGACCGGCGAGTTCCACGCCCTGACACCCGAGGAGTTCCGGCGCTGCGTCGCCGCGGCGGTGGCCGAGGCCGCCGGCCGGGTGCCGGTCTTCGCGGGCGCCGGATACGGCACCGCGCTCGCCGTACGGTACGCCCGCGCCGCCGAGGAGGCGGGCGCCGACGGGCTGCTCGCCATGCCCCCGTACCTGGTCGTCGCCGACCAGGGCGGACTGCTCGCCCACTACACAGCCCTCGCGGACGCCACCGCCCTCGACGTCATCGTCTACCAGCGCGACAACGCCGTGTTCACCCCGCGGACGGTGGCCCAACTCGCGCGCCACCCGCGGATCGTGGGCCTGAAGGACGGTCTCGGCGACCTCGACCTCGTGCAGCGGATCGTCAGCGCCGTCCGCACCGAACGGCCCGGCGAGGACTTCCTCTACTTCAACGGGCTCCCCACCGCCGAACTCACCGCGCTCGCCTACCGCGGCGTCGGCGTCACCCTCTACTCCTCGGCCGCCTTCTGCTTCGCCCCGGAGATCGCCGTCGCCTTCCACCGGGCCCTCACCACCGGTGACGACGCCACGGTCGACCGCCTCATCGACGGCTTCTACCGCCCCCTGGTGGAACTGCGCTCCCAGGGGCGCGGCTACGCCGTCTCGCTCGTCAAGGCCGGTGTGCGCCTGCGCGGCGGCGAGGTGGGCGAGGTGCGGCCGCCGCTGAGCGAACCGGCCGCCGAGCACGTCAAGGAACTCGCCGACATCGTCACGCGCGGCTACGCCCTGCTGCCGGAGGCCGACCGCCCGGAGGGCCTGCCGGGCGCGGACGCCGGAGGTGCGGCGTGAGGGCCTCCGCCTTCCTCTACCCCTGGGACGTCGTCGGAGACCCGGAGGCCGCCGCCCGCACCGCCGCCCTCGGCGTGCGGGAGGTGACGCTCGCCTCCGCCTACCACTCCACCCGGGCGCTG
>NZ_JACADT010000951.1:0-2187 GCF_013421635.1 Streptomyces sp. UH6
CCCCGGTCCACAGCCAGCGGTCGCTCCACCATCCCGAGGCCCAGCCGTCCTCCAGCGCCGTCCCGGAGAGCACCGGCGCGGACGCGTCCTCGGACCCTCCGTCCCCGGACGCGTCCTCCGTGTCCGCCCGCAGGGCGATCCCGGGGATCAGCGGTTCGGTCAGCCGGCCGTCGACGGCCGCGGCCCCGCCGGCCCCGGCCGTCTCCACCCGGACCTCGGCCGATATCGCGCGGCCCACGTCCGAGGCGGGAAGGCCCACAGCCGACAGGCGGACGTAGTACGTCCCCGGCAGCGGATCGTCCGACCACGGCTCCGCCCAGCCGCGCACCGTGCGCAGCGCACAGGCCAGTTCGACCGAGGCGACCCCGGCCGGTGCGGTACGGGTCTGCGCCCCGTACCGGCAGGCCTGACGCCGCCGCAGGCCGTCGTAGACGTCGATCTGCCAGGTCTCGCCGGCGTGCTCCTCCGGCAGCCGCACCGAGGCGTGCACCGTGGGCCGCTCGGTGGCGTCCGCGCCGAACGACCAGTAGAGGTAGTCACCCGTGGAACCCTGGGCCGTGGCCCGCACCCCCGGGTCGATCGCGGTCGCGCTGCGGAACGAGGTGCCCGCCTCGGTCGGCGCCGCGCTCCCCCCGTCCCCGCTCCCGGAGGGAGAGGGCGAGGTGTCGGCGGCAGCGGGGGCCACGGCCAGGCCCAGGAACAGCAACGCTCCGCCGAAGGCACGTATCAGGCGCATCAGTTGGTCCTCCAGACGGCGACCCGCCAGCGCGAGACCCAGCCCCAGACGAGGCCGGCCAGGAATCCGGTGACGACCAGCGCGCCGAGCAGCCACCAGCCGCGGCCCAGCCCGAAGGCGGCCACGTCGGAGGCGTCGGAGGGTCCGTCCACCACGTCCACCGTGAGTTCCACCGGCAGACCGGGGGTGGTCTTGACCCCGGCGGCCGGTGAGAAGGAGTGCGTCACCTCGAGGCAGACCACCTCGGCCGGGGCCTCCTCGTCGGCGTCGCCCTTGGGGAGGCGCAGGCCCGTGGAGACCAGGTCGGTGCGGCCGTGCCCGGCCGCCTCGCCGCGCACCATCTCCCGCCCGTGGACGGTGACCGCCCGCAGCAGCACGCCGTGTCCGGGGTTCACCTCGCGGTCGGCCGCGACGCTCACCGCGGCGCGGACCTCCTGCCCCGGCTCCAGGTCGATCCGGTACCAGCGCGCCTGCCCGAACTCCGCCCGGTCGGTGTAGAGACCGGACTCCAGCGCGGGGGCGCCCTCGCAGGCCGCCGTGCCCTCGACCGCGACCGGCGTCACCGTCGGCTCGGCCGCACGTTCGACCAACTGACCGACCCGGTCGGCGAGTTCGTCCTTGTGCTGGACGGAGGTGTAGGTGCCGCCGGTGGCCTCGGCGATGCAGAGCAACTGGTCGCGGGTCTTGGCGTCCGGGACCAGGCCCAGGGTGTCGATGGTCAGGCCGATGCCGCGGGCCGCGATCTCCCGCGCCACCTCGCACGGGTCCAGCGGCTGGCAGGTGTCCTCGCCGTCGGTGATCAGCACGATCCGGCGGGTGCCGTCGCCCTCCTGGAAGTCCCGGGCCGCCGCCTTCAGGGCGGGACCGATGGGGGTCCAGCCGGTCGGCGTCAGGGTGGCCACCGCCGTCTTGGCCTCCACCCGGTCCAACGGGCCGACCGGGTAGAGCTGTTCGGTGTCCTCGCAGCCTTCCTGGCGGTCGTCGCCCGGGTAGTTGGCGCCCAGGGTGCGGATGCCGAGCAGCACCTCTTCCGGGGTCGCGTCCAGGACCTCGTTGAAGGCCTGCTTGGCCGCCGCCATCCGGCTGCCGCCGTCGACGTCGCGCTCGCGCATGGAGCCGCTGACGTCCAGAACCAATTCGACCTGGGGTGCGGGCCGTCCGTCCATCTCGTCGGCGGCGGCCGTGGCGGGGAACGTGGTTCCCGCCGCCAGGGCGGCGAGCAGGGCGAGAGCGCCCGCTGCCAACCGTTTTCTTCTGATCATCGCCGGATCCTATTGAACGGGAGAGGGCCCGGCGGCGGCGGGTCGCCCCATCTCCCCTACCCGGACGAAGGATTGGGAAGGTGCGTCCAGAGATCACCCGGCCTGTCCGGGGAGAGCCGCATCAAGGTCAGCGCCTTCACCGGCAGCGGGTCACGCAGCAGCGCCTCACGGTCCGGGGTGGACGGCAAC
>NZ_JACADT010000952.1:0-2180 GCF_013421635.1 Streptomyces sp. UH6
GACACGCCCGCCCTGCACGCTCCCGAGGGGCTGCTCGCCCAGCTCGCCGCGCACACCCCGCAGGTGCTGCTCGCCGTCGTCCCCAGCCACGTCCCCGCGCGGACCGCCCGCCCGGGCGGCACCGCGCGCGTATCCGAAAGGCCCGCCATGCTGCCGGAGCCCCTCCGCGGACCGCACTTCTCCTCCTACGCCCCCGACGAGGTGGGCTGGCTGCTGCAGGACCTCTCCGACGTCACCCTCGAGGCGCCCACCGAGGAGCGCGAGGAGGCCATCCAGAGCGGCGGCGCCCACTACGCCGAGTCGCTGCCCGTCGAGTACCAGCCCAGCGAGGACTACCAGCGGCTCTTCACGGCCGCCCTGGACACCTCCGCCGCCCGGATCGCCGAGGCCGTCGGCGTGGTCACCGAGACCGTCCTCGCCGAGCGGTCACCGCGCGCCGGCCGGACCGTGCTGGTCTCGCTCGCCCGCGCCGGCACCCCCGTGGGCGTCCTGATGCGCCGCTGGGCCCGGCAACGGCACGGCCTCGACCTGCCGCACTACGCCGTCTCCATCGTCCGCGGCCGCGGCATCGACGCCAACGCCCTGCGGTATCTCGCCGCCCACCACGACCCGCGTGACGTCGTGTTCGTCGACGGCTGGACCGGCAAGGGCGCCATCACCCGCGAACTCAAGGCCGCCGTCGAGGAGTTCGAGGCGTCGGAGGGAATCACCGGCTTCGACCCGGAGATCGCGGTGCTCGCCGACCCCGGCTCCTGCGTGCGGACCTACGGCACCCGCGAGGACTTCCTCATCCCCTCCGCGTGCCTCAACTCGACCGTCTCCGGCCTGGTGTCCCGCACCGTGCTGCGCGCCGACCTGGTCGGACCGCACGACTACCACGGCGCCAAGTTCTACCGTGAGCTGGCCGGTTCGGACGTCTCCGTCACCTTCCTGGACGCCGTCTCGGCCCGCTTCGACGAGGTCGCCGAAGCGGGCGAGGCCCGCGCCAAGGAACTCCTCGCCGCGGACCGCACGCCCACCTGGGAGGGCTGGGCCGCCGTGGAGCGGATCAGCGAGGAGTACGGCATCCACGACGTCAACCTGGTGAAGCCCGGCGTGGGCGAGACCACCCGGGTGCTGCTGCGCCGGGTACCGTGGAAGATCCTGGCCCTCAAGGACGCGGGCGCCGACCTTGACCACGTCCGGCTGCTCGCCGCCCAGCGCGGGGTGCCGGTCGAGGAGGTGGACGAACTGCCCTACAGCTGCGTCGGACTCATCCACCCGCGCTACACGCGCGGCGCGACCGGCACCGACGGACGGACGGTGGCCGCACGATGACCGCTTCCCCCGCGCACCGCGCCGCCGAGTCCCATACCGGCGGCCCTCGCGCCGTCGTCGCCAGCGACCTGGACCGGACCCTCATCTACTCCACGGCCGCCCTCGCGCTCACCATGCCGGACCAGAACGCCCCCCGGCTGCTGTGCGTCGAGACCCACGAACACCGACCGCTCTCCTTCATGACCGAGACCGCGGCCGAACTCCTCGCCGAACTCGGGGACGCCGCCTGGTTCGTGCCCACCACCACCCGCACCCGCGCGCAGTACGAGCGGATCAGCCTGCCCGGCCCCGCGCCCCGCTACGCGATCTGCGCCAACGGCGGCCACCTCCTGGTCGACGGCGTCTCCGACCCCGACTGGCAGCGCACGGTGGCCGCCCGGCTCGCCGAGCAGTGCGCCCCGCTCGACGAGGTCACGGCACACCTCGCGCGCACCGCCGCCCCCGAGTGGCTGCGCAAGCACCGGGTCGCCGAGGACCTCTTCGCCTACCTGGTCGTCGAGCGTGACCTGCTGCCCCCGCAGTGGGTGAAGGACCTCGCGGAATGGGCGGAGAACCGGGGCTGGACCGTCTCCCTCCAAGGCCGCAAGATCTACGCCGTGCCCAAGCCGCTCACCAAGAGCGCGGCGGTTCGCGAGGTCGCCCGCCGCACCGGGACCCACCTGGTCCTCGGCGCCGGCGACTCCCTCCTCGACGCCGACCTCCTCCTCGCCGCCGACCGCGGCTGGCGTCCCAACCACGGTGAACTCGCCGACAGCGGCTGGGGCGCGCCGACGGTGGTCCCGCTGGTGGAGCGGGGCGTGCTCGCCGGGGAACGGATCCTGCGGGAGTTCCTCGCGGCGGCGCGGGCGTAGGGCCCCCGCCCG
>NZ_JACADT010000953.1:0-2180 GCF_013421635.1 Streptomyces sp. UH6
GCGAGGTGCTCGGTGTGCCGGCCCTCGCGGCCCGGCCCGGCGGCGGCCGGGGCGGTCACCGGGAGGTCCAGACCCGCCGCGTCGAGGACCTGCCGCAGGTCGGCGAGGACCTCGGCGCGTGCGTCGAACGCGCCGAACAGCTCCTCCAGGTACGGCGCCACCCGCTCGATCCCGGCCCGCATCCGGCGGTGCGACTCCTCCGTGCCGTCGCCCAGCCGGACGACCCACTCGGCCGCGTACCGGCGGTGGTACGTCAGCTCCTTGACGCCCTTGGCGGCGATGGCCCGCAGCACCGGGTCGGGCGACGCGGTGAGGCCGTCGAGGTGGTGCAGCCGCCAGCTGGAGAGCGCCAGCAGCCTCGCCATGCTGAACGCGAAGTCGCCGTTGGGCAGTTCGGCCAGGGTGACGTTGCGGAACTCACCGGGGTCGCGGAAGTACGCGTAGGCGTCCTCGCCGCGCCCCGTGCCGTCGGTCCGGCCGCAGCGCGCGTACAGCAGACGGGCCTGCCCGAGCAGGTCGAGGCCGATGTTGGCGAGCGCCACCTCCTCCTCCAGCTCGGGGGCGCGGGTCGTCCACTCGGCCAGGCGCTGCGCGCCCACCAGCGCGTCGTCGCCGAGCGCGGCGCACAGCGAGGCCAGCGCGGCGGCGTCGACGTCCTCGGGGACCGTGGTGTCCACGCCGTGCAGCGGGTCCTCGAAGCCGGTGCCGTACGCCCACCGGGTGTCGTCCTCGTGCCCCTCGGCGAGGGTCATGTAGAGGTGGTCGTCACTCATGACCCTGCTCCTAGATGTGCGGGACGTCGTCGGGGATGTCGTAGAAGGTGGGGTGCCGGTACACCTTGTCCGCGCTGGGCGCGAAGAAGGGGTCCTTCTCGTCGCGGGTGGAGGCGGCGATGTGCTCGGAGCGCACCACCCATATCGACACCCCCTCGTTGCGCCGCGTGTACAGGTCACGGGCGTGGGTGAGGGCCATCCGGTCGTCCGCCGCGTGCAGCGAGCCGACGTGGACGTGGTTCAGTCCGCGCTTGCCGCGCACGAACACCTCGTACAGGGGCCACCCCTGCTGCTTGCCGGTCATGCCGCCGTTCCCTTCTCCGTGCGGGCCGCCTGCCTGGCCGCGTGCGCGGCGGCCGCTTCCCTGACCCAGGCGCCCTCCTCGTGGGCGGTGCGCCGCCTCTCCACCCGTTGCGCGTTGCAGGGGCCGTCGCCCTTGATGACGCGCATCAGCTCCGACCAGTCGGGGGTGCCGAAGTCGTGGCGGCCGAGCTCCTCGTTCCAGCGCAGCTCGGGATCGGGGAGGGTGACGCCGAGCTTCTCGGCCTGCGGGACGGTCATGTCGACGAAGCGGCGGCGCAGTTCGTCGTTGCTGTGACGTTTGATCTTCCACGCCATGGAGGAGGCCGAGTTCGGCGAGTTGTCGTCCGGCGGGCCGAACATCATCAGCGACGGCCACCACCAGCGGTTCACCGCGTCCTGGACCATCTCCCGCTGGGCGTCGGTGCCGCGCATCATCGTCATCAGGAGTTCGTAGCCCTGCCGCTGGTGGAAGGACTCCTCCTTGCAGATCCGCACCATGGCCCGCGCGTAGGGCCCGTAGCTGCTGCGGCACAGCGGCACCTGGTTGCAGATCGCCGCGCCGTCCACGAACCAGCCGATGACGCCGACGTCGGCGAAGGTCGGCGTGGGGTAGTTGAAGATCGACGAGTACTTCTGGCGTCCCTCGATCAGCCGCTCGGTGAGGTCGGCGCGGTCGGCGCCGAGGGTCTCGGCGGCCGAGTACAGGTACAGGCCGTGCCCGGCCTCGTCCTGGACCTTCGCGAACAGGATGGCCTTGCGGCGCAGCGACGGGGCGCGGGTGATCCACTCCCCTTCCGGCTGCATGCCGATGATCTCCGAGTGGGCGTGCTGGGCGATCTGCCGGATCAGCGTGGACCGGTAGCCGTCCGGCATCCAGTCGCGCGGCTCGATCCGCTGGTCGCGCGCGATCGTCGCGTCGAAGTGCTCCTGCAGCGGGGGGAGAGCGCCGGGCGCGGCCGACGCGGTGGCCTGTTGTGCCGTCATCCGTTTCACCAATCCCAACCGACCGTTCGTTCGGCCCATGATATGTCGGCCTTCCCGGGGATGGGCAAGTGTGCGATCCGGTCAATTTCGGCGGAGCGCCCACGACGGCGGGCCCGGCTC
>NZ_JACADT010000954.1:0-2180 GCF_013421635.1 Streptomyces sp. UH6
GGCTCGGCGGACACCGAGGAGAGCTCCCGGTTCGGCGCCACGTCCTGCAAGGCGCTGTGGCGCTGCCTCGCCTGCCGCGAGCCGTTCGAGTACCTCAAGGAGATCTGATGGCAGACCTGATGGCCCCGGTCGGCGCGGCCCCCGCCCCCGGGCGGCGCGTACGGCGGCGCCCGGCCTTCCACTCCCTGCGGGTGGCCGCCGTGGACCGGCTCTGCGAGGACGCGGCCGCGGTGAGCTTCGACGTCCCCGACGAGCTGGCCGAGGAGTTCGCCTTCGCTCCCGGCCAGTCGCTCACCCTCCGCCGCCAGGTGGACGGACGCGACGAGCGGCGCTCCTACTCGATCTGCTCCCCGGTGGGCGCGGCGCCCCGGATCGGGGTGCGGACGGTGCCCGGCGGGCTCTTCTCCTCCTGGCTGGTCGAGGAGGTCCGGCCCGGTGACGTCGTCGAGGTCATGGCCCCCACCGGCCAGTTCACGCCGGACCTGACCACGCCCGGCCACCACGTCCTGGTCGCGGCCGGCTCCGGCATCACCCCGATGCTGTCCATCGCGGAGTCCGTCCTCGCCGCCGACGACCGCTCCCGGGTCACCCTGTTCTACGGCAACCGCCGGACCGGCTCGGTGATGTTCGCCGACGAGCTGGCCGACCTGAAGGACCTCCACCCCGACCGCTTCCAGCTCGCCCACGTGCTCTCCCGTGAGCCCCGCGAGGCGGAACTGCTGACCGGACGGCTGGACGCCGACCGGCTGGCGGCGCTCGTCGACGGCCTGGTCGACGTGTCCGCGGCCGACCACTGGTGGCTGTGCGGCCCGCACGGCATGGTCCGTGACGCCCAGCGGGTGCTGGCCGGTCTCGGCGTGCCCGGCGACCGGATCCACCAGGAGCTGTTCTTCGCCGGCGACGAGCCGGCGCCCCCGGTCCGCCGGGAGGAGGCGCGCCCCGACGGGCCGGTCAGTCAGGTCACGGTCGTCCTGGACGGCCGCACCACCACCTCCCCGCTGTCCCGCGCGGAGACCCTGCTCGACGCGGCGTCGCGGGTGCGTCCCGACCTGCCCTTCGCCTGCAAGGGCGGAGTCTGCGGCACCTGCCGTGCGCTGTGCTCGGACGGCGAGGCGGACATGCGGCGCAACTACGCGCTCGAGACCGCGGAGATCGAGGCCGGATACGTGCTGACCTGTCAGACCTACCCCGTCTCCGAGGCGCTGACGGTCGACTTCGACAGCTGAGGAGCGGCCCGGCCCGGCCCGGGCCCGCGGGCGGGAGCGGCGGTCGGTGCGGTCAGGCGGTCGTGCCGGAGTGGGAGGCGCGGCGGCCCGCTGCCAGCAGGGCGTGCATCTGGAGCCCGACCTGGTCCGCGTGACCGACCGGGGTGGGGAACGGCAGCCGCACGTCGCGCCGGTCGGCCGCGTACTCCAGGCGCAGGGTGATGCCGTAACGGTCCATCAGCACCGGCAGCGCGCGCACCAGGCCGCGCCTGGCCTCCGGCTCGACGAGGCGCAGCAGCAGGGCGACCAGGTCGGAGTGGGCGGCGACGAGGTGGCCCAGCAGGGACGCCTCACGGGTGGCCAGGGGGTCGGGCTCGGCCGCCTCCAGCTGACTCCACGGGACGTAGGCGCGGGCCCCGGCGCTCTCGTGGACGGCCTGGTCGAGCCGCATGCAGGTGCTCGCGGCGGAGTCCGGGTCGAAGGGGTCCGCCATCAGGCCGGTGAGCGTCACCCGGGCGCGCAGCCGGTCGCGCACGGGCGTGGGGGCGATGTCGGTCAGCTCCACGCGGACCGGGACGCGGGGCGCGCGGTCCCCGTCGCCGAACTCCGCGGTGGGCGCGTGGAGGTGGATGCGGCGCATGGCCGCGGTTCCGTCGAGACTGTGGACGTCGTGGCGCCGGCCGTCGACCACCACGGTCATGGAGTGGGCGGCCGTGATGACCGACCGCGTCCGCTCGGCGGGCGTCGGCCGTGTGGCGTGGGCAGTGCGCAGGCGCATGGGGGCTCCAGGACGTCGCGGAACACAACTCTGACTTAGGTATGCCTAACCTAACTCATCGAGGTGTGCCCCGGGGCGGCGACCGGCCGTTTCGTGACGATGGAACTCAGGTGAGGCCGCGGGCGCGGGCGCGCACGGCACTGACGGCATCGGTGCCGCCCGGTCGGGGGCGGTCGCCGCGCCGGTGGGCGTGCGTC
>NZ_JACADT010000955.1:0-2179 GCF_013421635.1 Streptomyces sp. UH6
ACGGGGGTGTGCCCGCCCTCCGGCCCGGCGTCACCGGCCCCGTCGTCCCGGCTCGCCGGGGGCCGGGGCCGCGCCTGGGGCTGGTCCAGGTCGATCCAGAACTCCTCGCCGGCCGTCCCGTCGCTCACCGCCCCTCCGTCACCCTGACGAAGTCGGCGACGAGTTCCGCCCTGCCGTCCTCGGTCCGCATCACCTCGGACACCACGACCTTGGTGCCCGGCTCCAGGACGGGCCGGGCGAAGAGGGCGCGGGCCAGTGGATTGATCAGGTGGGTCTCCAGGCCCATCCCGATGCCGCGACCCCCCGACCACTGGTCGGCGGTACAGGCCTTCCGCAGCGCCTCACGCGCATCCGGGGCGAGTTCGAGCGTGATGCGGTGCCCGGCGGCGAGCTGCCGCTGGATGTTGCCCACCTGGAGGTCGAAGATCTGGCGCGCCACCTCCTCCGAGATGAAGTCGAAGACCACGACGTTGCCGCCGATCCGGTTCATCAGCTCCGGGCGCCCGATGACCTTCTCGAAGTGCGCTTTGACGTTCTTCTTGACCTCCGCCTCGAGAAGCGGGTAAGGGGTGCCGGGCGCGACGATCCACTCCCGGTTCTGCGTCTCGGGGTCGATGCGCTGCACCCCGAGGTTGGAGGTGAAGATCAGGACGCATTCGCTGAAGTAGGTGGTGACGCCCTGGCCGTCCGTGAGCCGGCCGTCCTCCAGGACCTGGAGGAACTTGTCCAGGACCCCCTTGTCGGCCTTCTCGATCTCGTCGAAGAGGATCACCCGGAACGGGTCCTGGCGCACCGCGGCGGTCAGCTCGCCCCCCGCCTCGAAGCCGACGTATCCCGGGGGCGCCCCGACCAGCCGGTCGGCCGCGTGCGAGGAGGAGAACTCGCTCATGTCGAAGCGCAGATAGGCCTGTTCGTTGTCGAAGAGGACCGACGCGACCGCCTTGGCCAGCTCGGTCTTTCCGGTGCCGGTCGGGCCGGCGAAGAAGAGGACACCCCGTGGCCGGTGGCCGGGACTGGTCGCCTGCGCCCCCGACAGACCCAGCGCGGCACGCTTGAGGATGTCGAGCGTCTTGGAGACCGCCGCCTCCTGGCCCAGGACCCGCCGGGGCACCGAGTGCTCGTTCTCCGGGTCCTCGCCCCGCAGGATGCGCCGGCGGATCTCCTCCCGGCTCCACGGGTTCTTCTCGACCCCCAGCCGGTAGACGCGGACCGCGTCCGGCATGGACCGGAAGGGGATGCCCCGGTCCAGGGCCAGTTCGACGCTCTCCCGCATCCCCACCAGGCGCATCCCGGAGGCGGCGCGGACGAAGGACTCGACGGCCTCCTCGCTCTCCTTCGCCGTGGCGGACGGCGCGAGGGAGGTGGTGCGCCGCTTCCGCTCGTACTCCCGGCGCAGCAGATGGGCCATGCGCAGCCGCTCGTCCGCGTCGGGTTCCGGCACCGCCACGGCGCGGATCCGCTCGCTGCCGCTGACGAACCAGTTGGGCAGGTCGCGTTCGCCCTCCGCGAGCCAGATCACGGGGTTGTACAGTTCACGGCCCGCCGAGCCCGGGGCTCCCCGCACCGGTTTCACCGAGTCGGCGAGCTGAAGGCAGGCGAGGAAGAAGTCCCGCTCGTCGGGGCTGAGCCGGGTCACGTCCTGCACCAGGCGTGAGGCGTGCTGCACGACCAGGGCCACCCGCAGCGGCGGGAGTTCGACGCCGTCGGGCCGTGCCCTGCGGCGTTCCTCGGCCCAGCCGCCGACGATCTTCCTCAGTTCGGCGCAGGTCTTCTCCTGCTGGGCCGCGGTGGAGCCGGGGAAGGTCAGGTGCTGCGGCGCCAGCGTCTTGGCGGCCTCGGTGACGTCGGGCAGCGCGTGGCGCAGCGAGATGCCGTTGATCTGGTCGCACACCAGCAGCACCTGGTAGCCCATGCGGAACAGGTGGTTCCCCAGCGCCGTCAGCAGGGAGAAGCAGCGCTCCTGGCCGCCGGAGTCGCGGACCAGGTGCAGATCGTGGATGTTGCCGTGCAGGACGTACTGGGCATGGACGCTCAGGGTGCCGGAGATCTCCTGGACGAACAGCGGCACCTGGTACAGGTCTTCCTTCTGCAGTTCCACAACGCTTCCTCAGCTCGTCGTCCACGTGATCAGGTCCCGCCGCCCGGAAGGCCCGGACCGCCCGGACCGCCCGGACCGCCC
>NZ_JACADT010000956.1:0-2178 GCF_013421635.1 Streptomyces sp. UH6
CTGGGACACCACCCGCCTGCTCACCGACCGGATCACCGACGCGGTGGTCGACGAACTGGCCGGGAACCACGCGGCGTCACGGGCCCGGATACGTCTGCTCCTCCTCGACGCGGTGCTCGGCCAGCACGACGCGGCCTGGCTGGCCGCGTTCGACACCGACCGGGCCCCGCTGGACGGCCTGGCCGCGGTGGCGCGCAACGCCGGCTGGTGGTGGCCCTACGAGAAGGCCGCGGTGCTCTGCGAGCGCCCGGTGGAGCTGCACCGGGACGAGAACGGGCGGCTCGACCGCGGCGACGGCCCGGCGCTCGCCTATCCGGACGGCTTCGCGCTCTACGCGTGGCGCGGGATGCCGGTGCCGGCGGAGTTCCTGAACGGCCTCGCGTCGCTGACGCCGGAGCGGATCCGTGGCGAGGAGAACGCGGAGCTGCGGCGGGTGATGCTGGAGCACTACGGGTACGACCGCTATCTCGCCGACTCCGGTGCGCGGCCGCTGCACCGCGACGAGTCGGGGGTGCTGTGGCGGATCGACCTGCCGGACGACGAGCCGGTGGTGATGGTCGAGGTGGTGAACTCCACGGCGGAGCCGGACGGGACGTTCCGCACGTACTGGCTGCGGGTGCCGCCGCGGACCCGCACCGCGCGGGAGGGCGTCGCCTGGACCTTCGGCCTCGCCGAGGATGCCTACACCCCCGTCCGCCAGACCTGACCCCGGCGAACGGCCCGCGCAACCAGAGCCAGGCACCCCACGCCCCACGGCCGGCAGGACCACCACCCTGCGGGCAGTCGTGCCCCTCGGGCGGCACGTGCCGTCACCCGGCGGCGGACAGGGCGACCTTGAGCGCGCCGGTCTCGTCCGCGCGGCCGAAGACGTCGTACGCCTCGTCCATCTCCTGGAGAGCGAACCGGTGGGTGATGAACCCGCCCACGTCCAGTCCGCTGGAGCCGACCATCGTCAGCAGGGTCGGCGTGGTGCTGGTGTCGACCAGGCCGGTGGTGATGGTGATGCCCTTGATCCACAGGGTCTCGAGGTGCAGGGTCACCGGCGCGCCGTGCACGCCCGCGTTAGCGATGTGGCCGCCGGGCCGGACCAGGTCCGCGCACTGCTCGAAGGTCGCCGGGATGCCGACCGCCTCGATGGTGACGTCCGCGCCCAGGCCGTCGGTGAGTTCGAGGACCCTCGCCTTGACGTCCTCGTCCGGCGAGAGTGCCACGTCCGCACCGTGCCGCAGGGCGGCCTCCCGCCGCTGCGCGGCCGGGTCGACGGCGATCACCTGACGCGGCCCGAACAGCCTGGCGGTGGTCATGGCGGCGAGACCCACCGGCCCGGCGCCCACCACCACGACCACGTCGCCCGGCGAGACCCGGCCGTTGAGCACACCGATCTCGTAGGACGTGGGGAGGATGTCGGCGAGCAGCAGCGCGTCCTCGTTCGAGACGCTGTCGGGCAGCTTGTAGGTGGAGGTGTCCGCGAACGGCACCCGCACGTACTCGGCCTGCACGCCGTCGATCAGGTGCCCGAGGATCCAGCTGCCGCCGCCGGTGCAGAGGCTGTAGCGGGACTCCCGGCAGAACCGGCAGCGGGCGCAGGAGGTGATGCAGGAGATCAGCACCCGGTCGCCGGGGGCGACGTTCGTGACGGAGTCTCCGACGCTCTGCACGGTGCCCACGGCCTCGTGGCCGAGGATGCGGCCGGGCTTCACGGCGGGCACGTCGCCCTTGAGGATGTGCAGGTCGGTGCCGCAGATGGTGACCGCGTCGACCTTGATCACCGCGTCGGTGGAGTCCTGGACGACGGGGTCGGGGACGTCCTCCCAGGAACGCTTGCCGGGTCCGTGGAACACGAGCGCCTTCATGGTGCGGCCTCCTGAGCTCGGGCGGGAACACCCCCCGTGGGAACACCCCGTGGGGACGCCCCTCGAACCAGGCTAGGGAGGGTTCCGCCCACCCGCACCCGCGGACGCCCGCCCTCGCGGACCTGCCCCCGCGGCTCCCCCACCGCACACTCCGAGGGCCCCCCGCGACCGGCCCTCCGTGCCTCACCCCCGCAGCGGCACTCGCCACTCCAGCCGGGCTCCCCCACCCTCACCACGCCGCGCCGTGAGGGTGCCGCCGAGCTTCCGGGCGCGTTCGGCCGGCGCGTCGAGCCCTTCGCGCGGCGACTCCCGCGCCGGGCTCGCC
>NZ_JACADT010000957.1:0-2174 GCF_013421635.1 Streptomyces sp. UH6
CGTGCTCCTCGCCGGCTGCGCGTCGATGCCGGACAACGGGGACCTGCGGGACGTGCAGTCCACGCCGCGGCAGGACGCCCAGGTCCGGGTCTTCGCCGTGCCGCCCCGCGACGGGGCCTCGCCCGAGCAGATCGTGCGCGGGTTCCTCGAGGCGCTGACCAGTGACGACCCGCAGTACGAGACGGCGCGGAAGTACCTGACCACAGCCACCGCCCGGACCTGGCGGCCCGAGCGGTCGACCACCGTCCTCGCCAACGGCCCCACGCCGCTGCCGAGGCAGTCCGGCCCGCGGGAGGACCCCGACGAGCTGAACTACACCCTGTCCGGCACCCGGGTGGCCACGGTGGACGCCCAGCAGGCGTACGAGCCGGCCGACGGCGAGTACCAGGAGGTCGTCAGCCTCCGCAGGGACACCAGGACGCGGCAGTGGCGCATCGACCGGTTGCCCCAGGGCATCGTGATGGGGCAGTCGGACTTCCACCGCAACTACACCTCCGTCAGCAAGTTCTACTTCCCGGCGGACAGCGCCGAGGGCAGCGGGCGTCCCGCCGCCGTGGCCGACCCGGTGCAGGTGCGCAAGGTGGACCCGCTGACCGGGATCGTGCGGGCGCTGCTGGCCGGACCCACCGACTGGCTCGCCCCGGCCGTGCGCACCGGTTTCCCCGCCGGGACGGGGCTGCGCGACGGCGTGAAGTCGCTGACCCCCGACGACGAGGGGAAGCTGACCGTCCCGCTCGACGCCCAGGCCCGGCTGGCGGGTCACGGCGCCTGCGAGGAGATGGCGGCGCAACTGCTGCTCACCCTCCAGGACCACACCCCGACCGGCGTGAAGTCGGTGGAGCTGACGTCCGGTGGTGAGCGGCTGTGCGGACTCGACGAGAAGCGCGCCGTCCTCTACGCGCCGCACGGCACGGCCCGCCCGCCGGAGTACCTGTACTTCGTCGACGGCGAGCACCGTCTGGTGCGGATTCCCGCCGAGTACCAGGAGGCGCAGGAGCAGGACCCCGGTGACGCCGAGGACTCCGATGACGCGGAGGAGTCCGAGAAGGCCCCGGCCACCCAGGAGTCCGGGAAGCCGGACGACCCTGACGCCCCGGACGGCGACGGCGGGAAGAGCGATCCGTCCGCCTCCCCGGAGGGCGGGACGGCGGCCGACGACGCGGCGCGGGCCGAGGCCGCCGGCGTCGAGCCGGTGTCGGGCGCCTTCGGTGACGGCACGACCCCGCTGCGGTCGGTGGCGGTCTCCCGCGACGAGCACACCGCGGCCGGCGTCCACCTCGACGGCAGCCGGCTGTACGTCGGCCCGCTGATGACGGAGGGCGAGGACGACGGTGCCGGGGAGCCCGTGGTGAAGAGCGCGGGCCGGTCCGAGAGCGACCGGCTGACCGCGCCCAGCTGGGACGCCCGCGGGGACCTGTGGATCGCCGACCGCGATCCCGGCGACCCCCGCCTGCTGATGCTGCCCGGCGGGACCCGCAAGCCCGTCGAGGTGCACGTGCAGGGCCTGGACGGCCGGATCGAGGCCGTCCGCGTCGCGGCGGACGGGGTGCGGATCGCGTTGGTGGTCGCCAAGGACGACAAGCGGTCGCTGTGGATCGGGCGGATCGACCGGCGGACCGACCGGGGCGGCACCCAGGACCGGCCGCTCGTGTCGGTGCTCGAGCCGCGGTCGGTCGCGCCGCGCTTCGAGGACGTGGCCGCCATGTCCTGGGCGGGCGCGGGCCAACTGGTCGTCGCCGGACGGGAGCAGGGCGGCGTGCAGCAGATGCGGTACGTGCGGGTCGACGGGTCGTCGGTGGCCGGTATGGCGCCGGTGGCGCTCTCCGGGGTGCGGGAGATCGCCGCGTCGGAGGACGAGCGACTGCCGCTGACGGCGTTCTCCGGTACCGACGGGCTGGTACGGCTGCCGTCGGGGGCGCAGTGGAAACAGATCGTCACGAAGGCCATGAGTCCGGTATATCCCGGCTGAGCGGGAGGGCCGGAGTTGTCCACAGGTGGGGTCCGGTCGGACGATCGGGCCCCACCGGGGTTTTCCACAGGCCTGCGCGGGGAGCACGTCCGGGGCGCACAGTGGCCTCATGAGGGAATGGTGGCGAGCACTCGCCGAACTGATGCTGCCCGGTGAATGCGCGGGCTGCGGAGCGCCGCGGACGGTGCTCTGCGAAGGGTGCCGG
>NZ_JACADT010000958.1:0-2171 GCF_013421635.1 Streptomyces sp. UH6
CCGGCACCAGGCTCCCGGCGACCGCGGCGCCGGCCAGCAGCAGCGCGGCGATGAACCCGAGGATCAGGCCCGCGCCGGCGCTGCCGTCGGAGTCCAGCAGCTGCCACAGCAGGTACCAGAAGGCGAAGACCGTGAAGGCCACGCCGACGGTGCCGAGGTCGTGGCCGGCCACCTTGCGGGGCTGGGGCAGGCACCGGTTGACGACGATCAACGCCGCGCCGATCACGCCGCCCAGGAAGACGCCCAGGGCGAGGGGCAGGTGGCCCCAGGCGGAGGGGGACTCGAAGCCGTAGTCGTTGGTCCCGAGGTCGGCGATGTCGAGGAACGACGCGATGAACAGCAACAGCGCTGCTCCGATCACCACGCCGTCGCCCCGAGTGAGGGAGCGGATGTTCACTACAAGTCCTTCGTCGTCTCGTGTCGTCGTGTCGTGCCGGGCTCTGCCGCGGGATGGACCCTATCGTCCGCACCGTCACCGCGGGCACCCGGTGGGCCGGTCCACGCACGTCCGACGCTCATCCGCGCAGGAAACCCACGATTCCGCCGGAAATGCCCTGCGCGGCCTTCTGACGCCACGCGCCGCTGGTCAGCAGCGCGGCGTCCTTGCTGTTCCGCATGTTGCCGCACTCGATGAACACTTTGGGGACCTTCGACAGATTGAGACCGCCCAGATCCTCCCGCGTGACCAGACCGGTGCCGTCGCCCACGTAGTCGGAGGGCGCGCTGCCGGTGGCCCGCACGAAGTTGCCCGCGATGCGTTCGCCCAGCTCACGGGAGGGCTCGACGATGCCCCGGGTGTCGGCGCCGCCACCGGTGACCGGGCCGGGCAGGATCACGTGGAAGCCGCGGTCGCCCGCCGCGGAGCCGTCGGCGTGCACCGAGACCACCGCGTCCGCCTCCGCCTCGTTGCCGATCCGGGCCCGCTCGTCGATGCAGGGACCCCACGGGCGGTCGCCGTCCTGGGTCAACCGCACGGTGGCGCCCTGCTGTTCGAGCAGGGTGCGCAGCCGCCGCGACACGTCCAGGGTGAACCTGGCCTCCGCGTAACCGGCGTCGGTGGCGGTGCCGGTGGTGTCGCACTCCTTGGCGCCGTTCCCGATCCGCACGGCGCGGTTGATCTCGGTGGTGTGCGCCGCGTTCCCGGTGTTGTGACCCGGGTCGATCACCACGACCTTGCCCTTCAACGGCCCCGACCGCGCAGGGGGTTTGGCGGTGGACGCGGCGGACGGGGAGGAAGTGCCCGAGACGGAGGGGGACTTCGCGGGCGCGCCCGGCGAACTCCCGGACGCGGCAGAGGAGTCGGGTGACGCGGAGGAGGCGGCCCGCGAGCCGGCGCCGTCCCCGTCACCGCTCACCGCCCGCTGGACGACCACCCCGGCGGCGGCCAGCGCCACCACCAGGGCGGCGAGCAGCGCGCGGCGGCCGCGGCGGGAGGGCGGCGACGGACGGGGATCGAATTCCGGACCTGCGTACGACACGGGGGCGAGCCTAACGGGGCGGGCCCGGCCGGGTCTCAGACACCCGGCCCGGTCCGCCGCAGGACCCGCAGCGTGCCCGTCGCCGAGACCTCGGTGAACGCCCCCGACCCCAGGGCCCTCAGGTACACGCGGTACGGGGCCTGGCCGGTGAACTCGTCGAGCTTCACGGGGAAGACGTCGTGGATCACCAGCAGCCCGTCCTCGGCCACATGCGGCGCCCAGCCCTCGTAGTCGGCGTTCGCGTGCTCGTCGGTGTGCCCGCCGTCGACGAAGACCAGGCCGAGCGGCGCCCCCCACACCGCCGCCACCTGCGGCGAACGGCCGACCATCGCCACCACGTGCTCCTCCAGCCCGGCCCGGTGCAGGGTGCGGCGGAAGGCCGGCAGGGTGTCCATCAGCCCGATCTCCGGGTCCACCGTCCCCGGGTCGTGGTAGTCCCAGCCGGGCTGCTGCTCCTCGCTGCCCCGGTGGTGGTCCACGGTGAGCGCGACGACCCCGGCACGGCGGGCGGCGTCCGCCAGCAGGATCGTGGAACGCCCGCAGTAGGTGCCCACCTCCAGCAGCGGCAGGCCCAGGCGGGCCGCCGCGACGGCGGCCTCGTACAGGGCGAGGCCCTCGTCGACGGGCATGAAGCCCTTGGCGGCCTCGAACGCCGCCAGGATCTCGGGCGCGGGTCCGGCGGTCGCGGACATG
>NZ_JACADT010000959.1:0-2168 GCF_013421635.1 Streptomyces sp. UH6
GCCGAGCAGTTCCGCGACCGCGCCGGCCGCCGGATCGTGCCCGGCGCCGTCGGCCGGTCCGCTCCCCACCAGGACCGCCGCGCCCCGGGCAGGACCGTGCCTCTTGCGCCAGTGGTCCAGGAAGGGGATGTTCATGCCCTCCAGACTGGCACCGGCCCCGCCCCCTGACCATGGGGCGCGCGGACGCCGCCCCGGCGGGGCCGTCAGACGTCGAGGTCGACGACGACCGGGGCGTGGTCGGACGCGCCCTTGCCCTTGCGCTCCTCGCGGTCGACGTACGCGTCCTCCGTCGCCTTGGCGAACGCCTGGTTGCCGAAGACCAGGTCGATGCGCATGCCCCGGTTCTTGGGGAAGCAGAGCTGGCGGTAGTCCCAGTAGGTGAAGGGCCGGTCGTACTTCAGCGGACGCGGCACCACGTCCTCCAGCCCCGTCTCCCGCAGCGAGGCCAGCGCCGCGCGCTCGGCGGGGGTGACGTGGGTGAGCCCCTCGAACGCGGCGACGTCGTGCACGTCCTCGTCGGCCGGGGCCACGTTGTAGTCGCCCAGCACGGCGAACGGCCGGCTCCCCTGCGCGTCCCCGGCCACGGCGGCCCGCAGCGCCTCGAACCACTCCAGCTTGTAGGCGTAGTGCGGATGGCCGACCTCGCGGCCGTTGGGCACGTACACCGACCAGACGCGGACCGGCCCGCAGGTGGCCGAGATCGCCCGCGGCTCCTGGACGCCCTCGTACCCGGGGTCGCCCGGCAGGCCCTTGACCACGTCCTCCAGGCCGGCCCGGGAGAGGATCGCCACGCCGTTCCAGCGGCCCGTGGCGTTGACCGCCGCCTCGTAGCCCAGCTCACGCAGCGGCTCGAAGGGGAACTGCTCCTCGGCGACCTTGGCCTCCTGGAGGCACAGCACGTCCGTGCCGCTGCTCTCCAGCCAGGCCAGCAGCCTCGGCAGGCGTGCGGTGATCGAGTTCACGTTCCAGGTGGCGATGCGCATGGCTCCACGCTACCCGCTGGGTACGACAGTCCCGCGTGGGGCGGCCCGGCCGGGTCGCCCCACGCGGTGCGGTCACAGCCGGGCCGAGTCGCCCGGGGCGATCCGCAGGTGCTCGGCCCCGCCGAGGGCGCCGATCTGCCGGTCGTAGATCGGCCGGGCGAGGTCGGTCAGCAGGGCGTCGTGCACGTCGTAGGCGCGCTGCGGCTTGACCTCGCGGACGTAGTCGATCACCTCGGAGATCTTGCTCCACGGCGCCTGCACCGGCAGCAGCAGCGTCTCCACCGAGGCGCCCTCCGGCACGGTGAGCGCGTCACCGGGGTGGAAGACCCGGCCGTCGACCAGGTAGCCGACGTTGGTGACCCGCGGAATGTCCGGGTGGATCACCGCGTGCAGCTCGCCGTGCACCTGGACGTCGAATCCGGCGGCGGTGAAGGCGTCACCGTCGCCGACCGTGTGCACCCGGCCGGGGAAGGCGGCGGAGATCCTGTCGGCGACGGCGGCCAGGGTCCAGATCTCCGCGGCCGGGTTCCCCTCCAGCGCGGCGCGCAGCCGGCCCTCGTCGAAGTGGTCGGGGTGCTCGTGGGTGACGAGGACGGCGTCCGCCCCGACGACGGAGTCCTCCTCGGAGAACGCGCCGGGGTCGATGACGAGGACGCCCCCGTCCTTCTCCAGGCGGACGCAGGAGTGGGTCTTCTTGATGAACTTCATGGCCCCATCCTGCCTCTCCGCGGCGCGCCGGTCCGCTCACTCCTGCGGCATGGTCTCCTCCCGCACCACCCCCTGGGCGATCGTGAACGCCCGGTTGGCGGCGGGGAGTCCGCAGTGGACGGCGGTCTGGAGGAGCACCTCGCGGATCTCGGCGGGGGTGAGGCCGTTGCGCAGGGCGGCGCGGGTGTGGGCGGCGAACTCCTCCCAGTGGCCGCCGGCGACCAGGGCGCCGAGGGCGACGCAGCTGCGCGAGCGCCGGTCCAGGCCGGGGCGGTTCCACACCTCGCCCCAGGCGTAGCGGGTGGCGAACTCCTGGAAGTCGCCGGAGAAGTCGTCGGCGCCGTCCAGCGCGCGGTCCACGTAGGCGTCGCCGAGGACCTCCCGGCGGATCTTGAGGCCGGTGTCGTGGAGGTCCCCGAGGTCACCGGGTCCGGGCCGGGCGGGCGCGGCGGCCAGCTCGGCGATGGGCAGGGCGCG
>NZ_JACADT010000096.1:0-10806 GCF_013421635.1 Streptomyces sp. UH6
GCGCCGTCGCCCGGCTCACCGGCGGACCCGGCCGCGATGAAGCGCCGCAGATCCGCCAGCGGCAGGTCGAGCTCGCGGAACCGCCTGATGGCCAGGGCCGGCCGGACCTGCTCCGGCGCGTAGTAGCGGTAGCCCGTGACCGGGTCGACCTCCGCCGGGACGAGCAGGTCCTGCTCGTGGTAGCGGCGCAACGCGCGGATGCTCAGGTGGGTGATCCGGGAGAACTCCCCGATGGTCAGCCGCTCGGTCACGATGCGCTCCCGGTGGTCACGTGTGCGCGCCGGTGTCGGTATACGGGACCCGCTACCGGACGGTGATCTCCAACAGGACGATCTTCCCCCGCCCGTCCCGCTCGAAGGCGAAGCGGAGGTCGAGGGGACTGCCGGGGAAGTCCCCGGAGATCTCCGCGACGGCGCGGCAGGCGGCGGCCGTGCCCGTGACCTCGCGGAGGACGTGGCGCACGGAGGGCACCGAGGCGCGCCAGCGGCGTACCGCCGGGAGCCCGCGGTGGCTGTGGCCGTCGTCGTGCACGACGGCCTCGTCGGCGAAGAGCGCGAGGTACCGCTCGTGGTCCCGGGCGCTCGCCGCGGCGAAGTAGTCCTTGGCGAATCTCCGGACGTCCTGCATGGTCTTCTCCTCGTGCGGTGTGCGGTGTGCGGTGTGCGGTGTGCGGTGTGCGGCGTGGTGAGTGGTGAGGTGCGCCGTGGCTGCCCCCGGTGCCGACCCTGGACCCTCCCTCGGGGGGAGACTCAAGTCCGGGCGCCTCCGTACGCCTCGCCTCCTGCCGCAGCAGTCTTGACGTACACACGACAAAGATGGTGGCCTGAGGGGGCGTGGGAGCGCTCCCACGTCCGTCTCGAGAAGGGACCATCGATGCGCAGGACCGGTTTCCTACGTCCGCGATTCCTCCCGCTCCTCGGCCTGTTGGCCGCCCTGCTCCTGCCCCTGGTGCTGGCCCCCGCCCCGCACGCCGCGGCCGCTCCGGCGGCGAAGGCGCTCGCGGATCCGGTGCGCGTCATGCCGCTCGGCGACTCGATCACCGGGTCCCCCGGGTGCTGGCGGGCGGTGCTGTGGAACCAGTTGCGTGCCGCCGGGTACACCGGCGTCGACTTCGTCGGCACCCTCGGCCCGCAGGGCTGCGGGCAGGAGTACGACGGCGACAACGAGGGCCACGGCGGCGAACTGGTGACCAACACGGCCGGCCAGAACCTGCTCCCGGCGCGGCTCGCCGCGACCCGCCCGGACGTCGTGATGATGCACTTCGGCACCAACGACGTCTGGAGCAACATCCCGCCGGACCGCATCCTCGCCGCCTACACCAAGCTGGTGGAGCAGATGCGGGCCGTCGACGCGGACGTGAAGGTCCTCGTCGCGCAGATCATCCCGATGAACCCCAGCACCTGCGGGGAGTGCGCCCAGCGCGTCGTCGAACTGAACGCGCGGATCCCCGCCTGGGCCAGGGCGACGAGCACGACGCTCTCCTCGGTCGCCGTCGTCGACCAGTGGACCGGCTTCAGCACGGCCGCCGACACCTACGACGGCGTGCACCCCAACGCCTCGGGCGACGCGAAGATCGCCGCCCGCTGGTACCCGGCCCTGGCCTCGCTGCTCGACGCCGGCGTGCCGGGTGGGCCGGGGGAGCCGGGGGAGCCGGGTGAAGGCGAGGCCGTCTGCACCGCGGCCTTCCGGGCCGTCTCCTCGTGGCAGGGCGGATATCAGGCCGAGGTGACGGTGACCAACACCTCCTCCTCGGCCCTCTCCGGCTGGACGGTCACCGTCGTGCCCGCCGGCGGCGCCCAGCTCACGCAGGTCTGGAACGGCAGTCTGACCACCTCCGCCGGTACCGCCACGGTCACCAACGCGGCGTGGAACGGCGCCCTGGCGCCCGGAGCGAGCGCCGCCTTCGGCGCCATCGTCACCGGCTCCGGCGCGGGCGGCAGCCCGTCGGCGACCGTCGGCTGTACGGCGCGGACCGCCTCCTGAGGACCGGGGGGACGGTGCGCGGTGCCGGGCGTCCGGATCGCTTCCGCGCCCGGGCGCCGTCCCGTCCCCCCTGCCTCGCGCAGGGGGCGCTCCGATGCCCGGACCGCACACTCTGCGTGATCGGTGCGGGCCGCCGGGACGGCGGGCGCGCAGCAACCGGAAGTCCCGCCATGGTCGCCTCGGCATGCCGCGGAAGGGGATCGAAAGTTTCGGAGTGCCGGGCCGGAGGTGTCACGGTCACTCCTCCGCTCCGGTGCCCCATGGGTCCGGTTGCCCCAGGGATACCGCAGTCCATGAGGCCGCCAAGTTTCGAAAACGTTCCGAAACCATTGACAACTTCTCTGCCTCCGAAGACTGTTGTGACGCTCCCCGGTCATACGTCGCAGGCGTACGGCCGGTCCCCCTGTCGCCTCGTCGCTGTGTACAGAGGCGCGCTCGGCGTGTCTCTCGGTCACTGACGGTGCCATTTACGAGGAGGAACACTCGTATGAGCGAAACCCCCGCGAAGAAGTCCGATTTAGCTCCGGTCAGCCGTAGGAAGTTCGTCCTCGGTGGCGCCGGTGCGCTGGTGGCAGCTGCCGGTTCCGGGCTGCTCCTGCCCGGCACGGCCCGTGCCGACCAGGTCCTCACCAGCAACTCGACCGGCACGTACAACGGGTACTACTACTCCTTCTGGACCGACGACCCGGGCTCCGTCACCATGACGCTGGGCGCGGCCGGTCAGTACAGCAGCCAGTGGAGCAACACGAACAACTGGGTCGGTGGCCTCGGCTGGAGCAACGGCAGTCGCCGGGCCGTCACCTACTCCGGCACCTTCAACCCCGGCAGCAACGGTTACCTGGCCCTGTACGGGTGGACCGCGAACCCGCTGGTCGAGTACTACATCGTGGAGAACTTCGGCCCGTACAACCCCGGTTCGGCCGGCGCGAGGCGCGGCACGGTCACCGACGGCGGCGGCACGTACGACATCTACGAGTCCACCCGCACCAACCAGCCCTCCGTGGAAGGCACCAAGACCTTCCAGCAGTACTGGAGCATCCGCCAGAGCAAGCGGAGCAGCGGCACCATCAACACCGGTGTCCACTTCGACGCCTGGGAGCGGGCGGGGATGCCCATGGGGTCGTTCAACTACTACATGATCATGGCCACCGAGGGCTACCAGAGCACCGGCAGCTCCAACGTCTCCCTGACCGGCGGCACCCCCACCACCCCGCCTCCCACCACCCCGCCCCCCACCACGCCTCCGCCGGGCGGCACCGGTGCCTGCAGCGCCACGTACCGCACCACGAACGCGTGGAACAACGGCTTCAACGGTGAGGTGACCATCACCGCCGGCAGCGGCGGGGTCACCAACTGGCGGGTGCCGGTGACGCTGGCCAGCAACCAGACGATCTCCTCGCTGTGGAACGGCACCGCCAGCAGGAGCGGGAACGTGGTGACGGTGACCCCGGCCGGCCACAACCGCACGCTGAGCGCGGGGCAGTCGACGTCGTTCGGCTTCACCGTCAGCGGACCCAGCAGCCCGACCCCGTCGGTCGGCAGCTGCACCGTGAGCTGACCCCGGTCGGCGACGGCGCGGCAAGGGGGTGCCTGGCCTGCGACTTCGCGGGCCAGGCACCCCTTTTTCGATTCCGGACCCCGGTCCCCGTTCCCGGGACCGGGGCGTCGTGCCGGCCGGAAGGGGGGTCAGTCGTGCCCGTAGCCGTAACCCGGCTCAGGGTGCGGGTGCTGCGGGTGCTGGGGGTGGTGCGGAGGGTGCGGGTGGTGCGGAGGATGCGTCTTCGGCGGCCGGGTCGCGGAATGCGTGGGGCTGGGGGAGGGCGACCCGGATCCCGTGGGGCTGGGAGAGGGAGACGGCGAACCGGAGCCTGTGGGGCTGGGCGAAGGCGAACCCGAGCCCGTGGGGCTGGGTGAGGGGGACCCTGAACCGGTGGGGCTGGGTGAGGGGGACCCTGAACCGGTGGGGCTGGGTGAGGGGGACCCGGAGCCGGACGGGCTGGGGGAGGGGGTCGTGGCCGGCCCGCACCGCAGTTCGGCGTCGAACGGGTGGTAGTGGATCTCGCCCGCGTTCACCTCCCCGCCCGAGGGGCCGCCCGTCAACGGGCCGGCCACCAGGGTCTTCACGATCACGTCCCCCTCGATGTTCGAGGGGTCGAGGTCGACGAGATCGGCACGCGGGGCGAAGATCGTCCCCTCCACCGAGTCCCCCGACTCGATGGTGATGCTCGTCGCGTCCGCGAAGTTCCACAGGATGTAGGGGGCCTCGGCGCTGGAGATGCCGGCCGGCGTCGGGGTGTTCCAGGCGTAGACCCCGGCGGTCGCCGTGGTGTCGACGTCCACGAGCAGCGGGGTGTCCGCGGTGGGCCGGTCGAGGAAGGTGATCTCGGCGATGTCGTTGAGCTGTTGCCCGGTCAGGCGCAGCACGTTGGTCCGGCCGCTGGTCAGCGCCACCTGTACGTCGGTCCCCGGCGTGATGTCCGACGGATCCAGGGGGTTGCCGGCGCTGTCGAGCAGCGTCACGTCGGCAGCGCACTCGGCCATCCGGTCGGCACGGTCCCGGTAGACGGAGAACAGCGAGGTGAAGTCCATCAGCCCGGACTGGAAGACCGACGCGGCCGGCTGCCCGACGGTGAGCTCGACGCGCGGCGTGGAGTCGTAGGCGCTGCCCTCCTCGACCACCCGGGTGTTGACGCTCGCCCCGTTGGGGTCCCGGTCGAGCGCGGTGCTGCCGGTCTCGTCCCCGATCTTCACGTAGCCGTCCTGGAGGACCCTCAGGACGCCCACCGGACTGCTGCCGGCGTGGTCGATCCTGCCGCCGACGAGGAGGGCGGTCGGCCGTGCGTCCCCGGGGGCGACGAAGTCGCCCGGAGTGTCGAGGGCGACGTTGTAGCCGGCGCCGAAGGTCAGGTCGCCGCCGACGGCGACCGGACCCTCGGACTCGGTGCTGCCGAGGGTGGCGTCGCCTTCGGTGACGACGCCGAATCCGTTGTTCCCCTCGACCGGATTGCCGATGACTACCTGGGCGCGGGACGCGACCTCCGTGCTCCGGCCGGTCAGGGTCAGCGCGGTGAGGGTGCCCGAGCAGGCGGTGCCCACGGCCACCAGCAGCACCAGGGGCGACGCGAACGCCGAACGTCCGGGAGGGCGTTTCATTACATGTCTCATGGTCGCAAGATATGTATATGTGCCGTTATGGGCACCGGGAGTACGGCCAGGCTGACGGGCAGGAGGCCGGACGGAGTAGTGGTCGCCGTGTGCGGCACCCGGTCCGCGAGGGCCCGAGTGGCTGCTCGGCCGGGCCCGGACCGGTCGCGGACATGCTCACCGCAGGGGCTGCCGACCCGAGAACTGGACACTGACATGCCACTCGACCCGCCACTCGACCCGGACCTGATCGGCAAGGACGCATGCGGACACCGCGCTCGAACTCTCCCTGGAGCACCGTCACCCCTGCTCGCGAGGGCGCTGCCGTCGTTCACGGGTGCTCACGGTGCGGGGTGGAATTCCGAGGCCCGTGCCGGTGACGGATCGCGGAGGGCCGGTGCACGCCGGATCATGGGGTCATGGGTGAACCCAGGCCGCCGGGGCGGCGAGGAGTGGACGGGAGCGGTTCGCCGTCCTACGGTGCCGAGCGTTTTCGGAGTTCAGCCCGCTACCGCCTGGGCAGGTATCTGCCGTTCCTGCTGATCGTCCTGACGGTGCTCGTGGACGTCGTGGAGCGGGACTACCGGGCGGACCGGCTGCTCTACGCCGTCCCCGCGATCGCCGCCAGTACGTGGGGTGCCGGGACGACCGTGCTCATCGGCGTCCTGGCGATGGGGGTGGCGGCAGGCCTGGAGACGCTGCGCGGGCTGAGCTTCGTTCCCGGGACGTCCGGCGTCCTGATCGTTCTCGCGGTGGTCACGGCGGCGTCCGCCTGGGCCGCCCATGTGCGGCAGGACCGCGAGTCCCGGCTGACCACGGTCAGCGCCGTCGCGGAAGCGACGCAGCGCGCGGTGCTGCGACCGCTGCCCTCCCGGCTGGGCCCGGTGGACCTGTACCTGCTCTACGAGGCCTCGGTGGCGGGGGCTCACGTCGGTGGCGACTTCTACAAGGCACTGCGGGTGCGCGGCGGCGTTCGGCTCATGGTGGGGGACGTGCAGGGCAAAGGACTTCCGGCGGTCGAGGTGGCCGAGCTGCTGCTGAGTTCCTTCCGGGAGTCCGCCTACACGGCACCGGACCTCCCGGCCGTGGCCGCACGGCTCGAGTTCAGCATGGCACGCTACGTGGAACGGGATCCGGAATCGGACGCGGCGGGCCGGTTCGCCACCGTACTGCTCGCCGAGATCCCCGACGACCGGAACACGGTCCGGCTGCTGAGCTGCGGTCACCCGCCCCCCGTCCGGCAGCACGGGACGGGCACGCGGCTGGTTGAGCTGCCCGCCCCCTCCTTGCCGATCAACCTGGCCGGTCTCGCGAACGACACGCACGACGTTCGCGAAGTGCCCTTCACCCCTGGGGACCGTCTGCTCCTCTACACCGACGGGGTCAGCGAGACGCGTGACGCGCACGGCGACTTCTACCCCCTGGAGGAGCGGATGTCCGGGTGGGCGAACGAGCCGGCCGCCGCCGTCACGGCTCTCCTGAAGAAGGACCTGACGCGGTTCAGCGGCCACGGCCTGGACGACGACACCGCCGCCGTCCTGATGGTGCGGCACTGATCGGCCGACCGGCGAGGTGCCTGTGGCGTTCCTGGCGTGTGTTCCTGTCCGGACAGCTGTCCGGAGCGGCGACGTCCTGCCGCGGCCGGTGGCGTGGTGAAGCCGCTGCGGTGACAGGGCTCGTGGCTGCGCCGCTTCGCGGGCGTCGGGGACTACATTCCGTGGATGGCCACTGATGTGCGGGACCGCGGCATCGCGGTGAGCGGCGACTTCTGGAACCACCTCCCGTTCGACATGCGCGGGGACGCCTTCCGCGCCGATCCGTACGCCGCCTACGAGGAGCTGCGGGCCGACGGACCGGTCACGTCCGTGGGCGGCGTCCTGTTCGTCACCGGATACGAGGCCGCCGTGGCCGTCCTCGGCGACCCGCGTTTCGGGCTCGGGGACGGTGCGCTGGAGTCGGAGTCGTTCCTGCTGGTCGACCCGCCGGAACACCGGTGCCGGCGGGCCCGGGTCTCCGGCCCGTTCAGCGCGCGTGCGACGGAGCGTATGCGTCCGGCGATCCGGCACCGCACGTCCCGCCTGGTCCGCGAGGCGGCTGCCAGGGGGGAGGCGGACGTGGTCGCCGACCTGGCGGTGCCGCTGGCGCTGGAGCTGATCTGCTCCGTCGTGGGCGTTCCGCTGGCGGACCGGCCGCGGTGGTACGGGGCGCTCTGCGGTCTGAGCCTCGCCTTTCATCCCCCCGGCCTGCTGGAGGAGGAGGACCGTGCCAGTCTGGCCGCGGCGCGGATGGAGTTCGCGCACTACCTCAGCGTCTTGATCGAGGAGCGCCGCAGGGTGCCGCGGAACGACCTGGTGAGCGCTCTCCTGGCAGCCGGCCCCGGGGACATGGATCTCTCGGAGCGGCAGGTGATCACCGCGATCGGGCAGTTCGTGGTGGCCGGGTACCAGCCCGTGGTCCTCCAGATGGCGAACGGCGTGTACTCCCTGCTGCGCCATCCCGAGCAGATGGAACGCCTGAGCGCTGATCCGTCCTGTGCTCCTGCCGTGGTGGAGGAGGTCCTGCGGTACGAACCGTCCATCCACCTGATCAGCCGCATCGCCCTGCGGGACGCGGACGTCGCGGGCCGCCACGTGCCGGCCGGCACGGTGGTGGCGGTCCTGCCCGCCGCCGCGAACCGGGACCCCGGGGCGTTTCCCGACCCCGGCCGGTTCGACGTCACGCGTGCTGGGCAGCACCTGTCCCTGGGACGGGGCGGGCACTTCTGTCTCGGTGCTCACCTGACGCGTGTCCAGGCGCAGGCGCTCTTCGCCGAGCTCGCGCGGTGCCGTCCCGTGCTGACGGGCGAGCCCGTCGTCCAGCGGCTGTCGGGAGTGCTGTGGGGCGTCGAACGGCTGCCGGTGGTGGTGACCGAGAGGCCCCCGGCCGAGGAGTGACAACCCGCGCCGCCGGGTCGTGGAGGTGTCGGCGCGCTGCCCCGGGCGGGGTTCCCGGGGCAGCGTGGCCGTGTCACCCGGTGGACTGCAGGAGCCGGCGCAGGTACCGCCGTGCCACGTCCGCGACGGTGGTGCTGTCGAGCACCTCCACCGCGGACAGGGCGCAGCCGAGCCGCTGGTTGGCGGCCGTCAGCAGTTCGACGCCCATGAGGGAGTCGAGCCCGAGCTGGTCGAGGCGCCGGTCGGCGGGCACCCGGTCCACGGTGGTCTGCAGGATCCGGCAGAGAATGTCGGTGACCACCTCGGTCGTCCTCGCCAGTGCCTCCTCGGGAGACAGGGCGGCGAGTGTCTGACGCAGCGCGGCCCCGTCTCCGCGTTCGTCGTCGTCGCCGCCGACGGCGCCGACGTCGCGGAAGCGGGGGGCCCGCACGGCCGTGAAGTTGCCGCGGGCCAGACTCCAGTCCGTCCGGGTCACCACGGCGACGTCGTCGTCGCGGCCCAGCAGCGTCTCCAGGGCGGTCAGCGCCTCCTCGGAGGACAGCATGCCGAAGCCCATCCGGCGCATGACGTCGCCGATGCCGTGCCGGGCGACGAATCCGTGTTCTCCCAGGGCCCCCCAGGCGACGGCGAGGCCCGGCAGCCCCGCGGCGCGGCGGGAGCGGGTCAGCGCCTCCAGGAACAGGTTGGCGGCGTTGTAGCCGCCCTGGTTCTGGTTGCCGAACAGCGCGGAGACGGAGGAGTACACGACGAACAGCTCGAGATCGCGGTCCCGGGTCAGGCGGTGGAGGACCTCCGCACCGTCCGCCTTGGGCAGCAGCACCCGTTGTGCCTGGTCGGGTGTGAGCCGGCCGAGCGGCGCGTCGTCGATGACGGTGGCGGAGTGCAGCACCCCGCGCAGCGGCGGCTGTGCCGCGTCCACCTTCCGCAGGACTTCGGCCATGGCGACCGGATCGGCCACGTCCGCCGCGTGGACGGAGACGGACACTCCGCGCCGGCGCAGATCCTCCAGGAGCGCCGGTGCGTCGGGGGTCCTGGCGCCGCGTCGTCCGACCAGGACCAGATGGCGGGCGCCCCGGTCGGCCAGTCCGCGGGCGGTGGCGGCGCCGAAGCCGGTGAGCCCGCCGGTGATCAGGTAGGTGCCGTTCGCATCCGGGGTGAAGGGCCGCGGTTCTTCGCGGACCGGCGGCGGCTCCTCCAGTGAGATGACGACCTTGCCGATGTGCCGGGAGTGCTGCAGGGCCTCGAATGCCTCCGTGACCCGGTGGGCCGGGTACACGTGGTGCGGGACGGGCTGGTGGACACCCTGCCCGACCCGTTCGGCCACCTCGGCGAACGCGGTGGCGACCGTCTCGGGGCGGGTGTTGACGAGGGTGTCGAGATTGGCGGCGCTGAAGGTGATGGCGTTGAGGAACGGTCCCAGCGGCAGCCGTCCGTCCGCGTAGATGTCCCGCTTGCCGAGCTCGATGAAACGTCCGCCGGGGCGCAGGACCTCCAGCCCCCGTGTCATCGCCTCACCCGACAGGGAGTTGAGGACGATGTCCACGCCGACGCCGTCCGTCATCTCCTTCACACGCTCGGCGAAGCCCGGCGACCGTGAGTCGAGCACATGCCGCACGCCGAGCGTCCGCAGCAGGTCCCGCTTGGTGGCGGTGCCGGCCGTGGCGACGACCCGGAGGCCGGCCTGCCGCGCGTACTGGAGGGCGGCAAGTCCCACCCCGCCGGCGGCGCCGTGGACGAGGACGGTCTCACCGGCGACGGGACGCGCCAGGTCGTGCAGGGCGTGGTGGACGGTCAGGAACACCACCGGCAGCGTGGCCGCCCGGCAGGCGTCCATGCCGTGGGGAAGACGGGCGGCCATCGCCGCGGGGACGGTGACGTGGGAGCGCAGCGTTCCCCGGCCGAAGGCCATCACCCGGTCGCCGGGCGTGAAGCCGGTGACGCGGGACCCCACCGCGAGGACCGTTCCCGCGCACTCCATTCCGGTGGTGAAGCCGTTGCCGCCGGCCTCCTCCTGCCGTTCCTCGACGGGGATCGCGCCCAACGCCTGGAGGACGTCCTTGTAGTTCAAGGCGGCTGCCGACACGGAGATCAGCAGCTCGTCCGGCCCGGGTGCCGGTGCGGGCGCGGCCGCCCAGTCGAGCCGGTAGTTGCGGCCCGGCGCGCTCAGTCGCAGGGCGTAGGAGGTAGCCGACGCGTCGGCCGGCGCGGGTTCACGGGCGGTGAGGGCCGCCTCGCGCACCCGGGGCACGAAACGCCCGGCCCGGGTGAGCAGGATCTCGTCCTCGGGACCCGGGTCCGTCAGTTCGGCGGCCAGACGGTCCGCGTCCGCCTGCGTGCCGGTGAGGTCCAGGGAGATCCGGCGGACGTCCAGGTCGGGGTATTCGTTGCCGAGGGTGCGGGCCACCCCCCAGGCGCAGGCCGTCGAGGGGTGAAGCGGCCGCTCGGGCCCCGGCAGGGCGCCCGTCGGCGGGGTGACGAGCCACAGCCGGACGCGTGTCCCGTCGTCCGACTCCGTCCGGCGTCGGGCCGCGAGTGCCAGCGAGCGCAGCAGCCGGGTGTGGCGCAGTGCGCGCTCGGTGGGCGGACCGCCTTCGGCGTCGTGTCCGTGGGGCGTGTCCTCGCCCAGGAGGACCACCACGGTGCTGGTTGCCGGCTGCTCGGCCAGGAGGGCGTCCCAGTGCCGGTCGTCATCCGTCGGCGTGGCGACCAGGACGTGGGGGTCCGCGGCCGGGGCGAGACGTGGGAC
>NZ_JACADT010000960.1:0-2162 GCF_013421635.1 Streptomyces sp. UH6
GTCGGTGACGCGGGCCGCGGCCTCCTCGGCCTCCCGGAACGCCTCGGCCAGCGCGGTGCGCGGCGGTTCCTCCCGGTGGTCGCCCCTGCTTCGGTCGCCGTGGCTGTGGTGGTGGTTCACCGTTCGTCTCCTCGGATCTCACGAGTGCTGTCAGGTCGCCTCGGAGGGCGGACTGCGGGTACCCGGCACGGCCCCGGGCAGACCCGTCGGCTCCGGTCAGGCCATCTGGCGCCGGACCAGCTCGTGCAGCCGTCCTCCCCGGTCGGCCAGCAGCGCGGCGGGCGTGCCGGTCTCCGCCACGCGTCCGTCCTCCATCACGATCACCCGGTCGGCGTCCATCACCGTGGACAGCCGGTGCGCGATCACCACGCGGGTCGCCTCCAGCGCGCGGGTGCTCTCGATGACCCGCCGCTGCGTCTCGTTGTCCAGCGCGCTGGTCGCCTCGTCGAGGAAGAGGATCCGCGGCCTGCGGATCAGCGCCTGCGCGATCATCAGCCGTTGCCGCTGCCCGCCGGACAGCGAGCCGCTGCCGGCCACCAGGGTGTGCAGCCCCATCGGCATCCGCCGGATGTCGTCGCCCAGCCCGGCCAGCTCCGCCGCCGCCATCACCTCCTCGGGCGAGTACGGCTCGTGGCCGCGGACGATGTCCAGCATCGACCCGGTGAACGGCTGGGCGTGCTGCAGCACCACACCGCACTGCCGCCGCACCGCCGCGTGGTCCAGCGCGGCCAGGTCCTGGCCGTCGTAGAGGACGCTGCCGGAGGCGGGCGGGTCGAAGCCGATCAGCAGCCGCAGCAGCGTCGACTTCCCGCAGCCGCTCGGGCCGACGACCGCCACGAACTCACCCGGACGGACCTCGAAGGAGACGTCGTCCAGGACCGGCGGCCCGTCGTCGGAGTAGCGGAACGACAGCCGCCGCGCCTCGATCGCCCCGGAGAGCCGGCCCGGCGGAGTGCTCGTGCTCCGCACCTCCGGCACCGCGTCCAGCACCGGCCGGAGCTCCTCGAACAGCGGCAGCGCGGCCACCACCGAGACCGCGGCGCCGGTGAGCTGGGTGACCGAGCCCAGCAGCATCGTCACGGCCGTGTTGAAGGCGAGGAAGTCGGCGGCCGGCATCGCGCCCCGCGCCGGGCCGGCCAGCAGCACGAACATCAGCAGCGAGCACACCGGGAGGGCCACCGAACCGAGCACCGCGTTCAGGTTCTTGATGCCGCCGAGCCGGCGGTGCATCTCCCGGCTGCGGGCGAATCCGCCCGCCCAGGCGGCGTAGGCGTAGTTCTCGGCCGCCGCCACCCGTAGCTTGGGCAGGCCCCGCAGGGTCTGGAACGCCTGGTTGTTGAGCTTGTGGGTGAGCCGGACCAGCCGGCGCTGCCACCGCACCTGCCACAGGCCCAGCAACAGGAACACCCCGGCGAGCACCGCCAGCAGCGCCATGGCGGCCAGCGCCATGCTCACGTCGTACCAGAGCAGCAGCCCCAGGTTGACCGTCCCGACCGTCAGCGACTGGGCCGCCACCGGACCGACCCCGGCCAGCAACTGCCGGATCCGGCTGATGCCCATCGCCGCCCCGGCCAGCTCGCCGGTGGACCGGCCGGTGAAGAAGGCCGCCGGCAGCCGCAGCAGCCTGTCCCACACGGCCGGCTGCAGCACGGCCTCGATCCGGCCCTCCAGCCGCAGCATCGTCACGTTCTGGAGCAGCAGGAACACCGCGGACACCACGGCCGCCACCAGCACGGCGGTGCAGGCCAGCGCGATCAGGTCGGTGCGCGCCTGCGGCACGTACTGCCCCAGCACCTTGCCGGTGACCACCGGCACGGTCACCCCCACGGCGACCGTCACCAGCCCGCCGAACAGCAGCGACACCACGTCCCTCCGGGCGCCGGACAGCACGAACCGGGCCAGCCGCAGCGGGGTGGTGCGCCGCTCGGGGAGGGGACGGAAGAACATGACCGCCCGGGCGCCGTAGTCGTCGGCGTTCTCCGCGCCGATCCGGGTCTCCCGGCCGGTGGTCGGGTGCACCGCCACGTAGCCGCCGCGACGCCACAGCAGCGCCACCGGGGCCCCGGACAGGGCCCGGAAGCCCAGGAGCGGGCCGACGTCCTCCTTCCACCACCGGCCGCCGCCCAGCCGCACGGTGCGCGTGCGCACCCGCGAGACGGCGG
>NZ_JACADT010000961.1:0-2159 GCF_013421635.1 Streptomyces sp. UH6
CCGATCCAGCCCGCGCCGGCGATCAGCAGGTGCCCGTTGTCCCGGCCGAGCGCGGCCAGCACGCCCTTCAGCCGCTCGGCGTGCGCGAACCGCCGCAGGTGGTGGACGCCCGTCAGGTCGGTCCCCGGCACGTCCAGGCGGCGCGGCTCGGCGCCCGTGGCCAGCAGCAGCTTGTCGTAGTGGACGAAGGAGCCGTCGTCGCCGAGCCGCACGGTCCGCGCCGCGGTGTCGATCGCGTCCACGGTCTGCCCGAGGTGGAGCTCGACGTCGTGGGCGGCGTACCAGGCGGGTTCGTGGACGAGCGCGCTGTCGCGGTCCGCCGAGCCGAGCAGGTAGGCCTTGGACAGCGGCGGCCGCTCGTACGGGTGGTCGCGTTCGTCGCCGATCACTATCACCCGCCCGCTGAAGCCTTCGGCGCGCAGCGTCTCCGCCGCCTTGGCGCCGGCCAGGCCTCCTCCGACGATGACGAACGTCTGGTCCGCGTCGACCACGGTGTGCCTCCTTCTCCGGGGGTGCCGGATGAGCGTCCCGCACGGAGGCTAGTGCGGAAAGAGAGCCTTCCGAAGAGGCCACGCGGTCCTTCGCGCGGCGGCCACCGGACCTTTCGGCGGGGTGCGGCGGGCCGGACGGCCCTACACCTGCATGGTGAGCCGGGTGTGCAGCGCCCGGGCCGAGGCGTCGGTGAGGGAGGCGATCTGGTCGACGATCACCCGCTTGCGGGCCCGGTCGTCCCCGGCCGCGTCGAAGAGCGCCGCGAACTGCGGGTCCAGTCCCTCCGGCGCCCGCGCCGTGAGCGCCTCCGCCAGTTCCGCGACGACCACCCGCTGGTCGGCCCGCAGCCGCTCCTGCTCCGCCCGCTGCATCACGTACAGGTCGGCGACCGCCTTGAGGACGGCGCACTCCATCCGGGTGGTCCGCGGCACGACGAGCTGCGCCTTGTACCGGGTCAGCCGCCCGTCGCCGTAGGCCGCGCGGGTCGCCGTCTCGGCCGCCGTGCAGAACCGCCCGATGAGCTGGCTGGTGGCGTCCTTGAGCCGCGCCTGGTCGACGGCGGTGCCGTCGTAGCCGTGCGGCCACCACTCCTGTGCCTGGAGCCGGTCGAGCGCCGCGCCCAGTTCCTCCGGGTCGGTGTCGGCGGGCACGTACCGGGCGTCCAGGACCGCCACGGTGAAGATCTCCCGCCGGTCGGTGGCGCTGTGCAGCCGGGAGGGCTGGATGTGGCCGGCGTGCAGCCCGTCCTCGACGTCGTGGACCGAGTAGGCGACGTCGTCGGCCCAGTCCATCACCTGCGCCTCGAAACAGACCCGGTCGCGGGCGGGGGCGTCGGCGCGCACCCAGTCGAAGATCCGCCGGTCGTCCTCGTAGACGCCGAACTTGCGGAAGGCGGGCCCGGCCGGGTGCCCGCCACGCGCCCACGGGTACTTGGCGGCGGCGTCCAGCGCGGCCCGGGTGAGGTTGAGGCCGACGCTGGTCATCTCGCCGGTGGTGCGGTCGGTGACGAACCGCTTGGGCTCCAGGCGGGTGAGCAGCCGCAGCGACTGGGCGTTGCCCTCGAAGCCGCCGCAGTCGGCGGCGAACTCGTCCAGCGCCTGCTCCCCGTTGTGCCCGAACGGGGGATGCCCGAGGTCGTGGGAGAGGCACGCGGCCTCCACCAGGTCGGGGTCGCAGCCGAGCGCGGCGCCCAGTTCCCGGCCGACCTGCGCGCACTCCAGCGAGTGGGTGAGCCGGGTGCGCGGGCTGGCGTCCCACAGACGGACGGTGCCGGGGGTGACGACCTGGGTCTTCCCGGCGAGCCTGCGCAGCGCGGCGGAGTGCAGCACCCGGGCGCGGTCGCGCTGGAAGGCGGTGCGTCCGGGGCGCTTGTCGGGTTCCGGGGCCCAGCGCTCGACGGCGGACTCGTCGTATCCGGCGGTCGGTTCGTTGCCTGCCATGCAACCGACAGTAAGGGGTGTCGGTGACCGCCGCCGCCCCGTGTGCCTGCGCCGTGTGCCTGCCCCGTGTGCCTACGCCGGGACGAGGGTGGGGCGTACGGCGGGGAGCGGGAGGCCGACGGGTCCGGCCGCGGCCCCGTCGTAACGGTGCAGGACGAGGCGGGCCATGTCGGGGTGGGCGCCGAGCGGGGCGGCGGCGATCCACGGCGCGGCCTCGGCGGTCTCGGT
>NZ_JACADT010000962.1:0-2157 GCF_013421635.1 Streptomyces sp. UH6
GCCGAACGCTCCCCCGTGGAGCATGCTCACCCCGCTCTCCCGGCCCTAGCCTGCGAACAAGGAGGGAAACGTCCGTCCTGCGGCCCACGGCCGGCAGCGACACGGCGGCAGGGGCCGCCGGGCGACACACCCCCGACCGTCCGCACGACCCTCAGGGAGCCCCCCATGACCGCATCCGCGCTGCCGCAGGAGCGCCGCGTCGTCACCGCCGTCCCCGGCCCGAAGTCGATCGAGCTGCAGGCCCGCCGGGCCGCCGCGGTGGCCCAGGGCGTGGGCTCGACCCTGCCGGTCTTCGCCTCCCGCGCGGACGGCGGCGTCATCGAGGACGTCGACGGCAACCGGTTCATCGACTTCGGCTCCGGCATCGCCGTCACCACGGTCGGCGCCTCGGCCGAGGCCGTGGTCCGCCGGGCCTCCGCCCAGCTCGCCGACTTCACCCACACCTGCTTCATGGTCACCCCGTACGAGGGCTACGTCGCCGTCGCCGAGGCGCTGGCCGAGCTGACCCCGGGCGACCACGCCAAGAAGTCCGCGCTGTTCAACTCCGGTGCCGAGGCGGTGGAGAACGCGGTCAAGATCGCCCGTGCGTACACCAAGCGCCAGGCGGTCGTGGTCTTCGACCACGGCTACCACGGCCGCACCAACCTCACCATGGCGCTGACGGCGAAGAACATGCCGTACAAGCACGGCTTCGGCCCGTTCGCCCCCGAGGTGTACCGCGTGCCGGTGGCCTACGGCTACCGCTGGCCGACGGGCGCCGAGAACGCCGGTCCGGAGGCCGCCGCGCAGGCGGTCGACCAGATCACCAAGCAGGTGGGCCCGGAGAACGTGGCCGCGATCATCATCGAGCCGGTGCTCGGCGAGGGCGGCTTCATCGAGCCGGCCAAGGGCTTCCTGCCCGCGATCCGCGAGTTCGCCACCGCGCACGGCATCGTGTTCGTGGCGGACGAGATCCAGTCCGGCTTCTGCCGCACCGGCCAGTGGTTCGCCTGTGAGGACGAGGGCGTCGTCCCGGACCTGATCACCACCGCCAAGGGCATCGCCGGCGGCCTGCCGCTGGCCGCGGTCACCGGCCGCGCCGAGATCATGGACGCCGCGCACGCCGGCGGCCTCGGCGGCACCTACGGCGGCAACCCGGTGGCCTGCGCCGCCGCGCTGGGCGCGATCGAGACCATGAAGGAGCTCGACCTGAACGCCCGCGCCCGGCACATCGAGGAGGTCATGAAGGGCCGCCTGCACGCGATGGCGGAGAAGTTCGACGCGATCGGCGACGTCCGTGGCCGTGGCGGCATGATCGCCATCGAGCTGGTCAAGGACCGTGCCGGCAAGGAGCCCGACGCCCAGCTCGCCGCCGCCGTGGCGAAGGCCTGCCACCAGGAGGGCGTGCTCGTCCTCACCTGCGGCACCTACGGCAACGTGCTGCGCTTCCTGCCGCCGCTGGTGATCGGGGACGACCTGCTGAACGAGGGTCTCGACGTCCTCGAGCAGGCCTTCGGCGCGGCCTGAGCGGCGCGCACGCGGGCGTCGGGACCCGGGGTGCGGGGCGGGTGCCTCCGCCCCGGGAGAGCCTGTGAAGAAGGTGTGCGGGGTGGATGGCGGGTCGCCGAGGCGTCTGTCCCGTCCTCCGGCTCTGCCGTAGGTTCGACGGAGATGAGAGACACCTCGTACCCACGGTCCGCCGCGGGTACCACGGGCCGAGGATTCCCCACCTCCGGTCCGGCCGTGCATCGCGCACACCCGGAGACCTGACGCTCCGGGTTCTCCTCACCGACCGGACGGCCGTCCGCCCCAAACCCCCCGGGGCGCACGGCGATCCGGTCCGGACCGCCCTTGCCGGTGGTCCTCCGAAGGGCCGGCACACACCCCCCCTTGTGCCGGCTCTTCGGCATGTCCGGCACCCTGGAGGCGTGCCGACCACTCCCGCGCGACCCCGCCCGCCGTTCCTCCGCCCGGCGCTGTGCCTGCCGGGTCTGCTGGGCCTGTTGTTCGTGGTGGTGACCTGGCAGGTCGTCGCGGAGGGTCCGCTGGCCCGGGCCGACGAGCGGCTGGGACGGGCGCTGGTCGCACGGGACGGGGTCTCCGCCTTCCTCGCCGACCTGGGCAACGTCGAGGTGGCCCTGCCGGTGCTGGCGGTGGCCGCCGGATACGCGGCGTTCC
>NZ_JACADT010000963.1:0-2153 GCF_013421635.1 Streptomyces sp. UH6
ACGTAGCACTCGACGGCGACGGGCGCGCCGACGCGCTTGCGGATCAGCTGCTTGACCACGACGACGCGCTCCCGGCCCTCCTGCCGGACCCGGACCTCGTCGCCGGTCCTCAGCGCGTGGGCGGGCTTCACCCGCTCCCCGTTCACCCGGACGTGCCCGCCGCGGCAGGCGGCGGCCGCCAGCGAGCGGGTCTTGACCAGGCGCACCGACCAGATCCAGACGTCCACCCGAACGCTCTCACTCATGCGGTCGACTCTACTGCGGACGGCCCCGTCCCCGGGGCCCGCGGGGCGCACCGGCGGGACGGCTGATCGGCCCACCCGGGCGTGCGTCCGGCGTGCCGTGCTCCCAGGCTGGGCTGACGCGACCGACGCCGGAGGGGAGCAGCCCGGGCCATGAGCAGTGCCGTACCGCCGACCCGGTCCCAGGCCGGGGACGGACACCCGCCGCGCCGGCGGTTCGTCTTCCCCAGCGCGCTGACCGTGCTGGTCTTCGTCACGCTGGCGGTCTGGCTGCTGGCGTTCCTCATCCCGCCCGGCGTCTACGACCGGGACGCGGACGGCGCGCCGGTGCAGGGCACCTACCACCGGGTCGACTCCGGGCTGAGCTTCCTCGACCGGCTGAACGACCTCTTCCTCGCCCCGGTCAACGGCCTGTACGGCATCCGCGACGAGAACGGGGTGGTCGGCCCCGACCTGGCGGGCGAGCTGTACGGGGCGGCCGGCGTCTTCCTCTACGTGCTGGCGATCGGCGCGTTCATCACCATGGTGTTCGCGACCGGCGCGCTCAACCACGGCATCGAACGGCTGGCCCACCGGCTGCGCGACCGCAGCTCCCTGCTGATCGTGGCGATCATGCTGGTCTTCGCGGTGCTCGGCACGGTCTCCGGGTTCGCCGAGGAGACGCTGGGGTTCTACGGACTGATCGTGCCGCTGACGCTGGCGCTGGGCTACGACCGGATGACCGCGCTCGGGGTGACCGTCCTCGGCGCGGGTGTCGGCGTGCTGACCTCGACGGTGAACCCGTTCGCCACCGGGGTGGCGTCCTCGGCCGCCGACATCTCGCTGGGCGACGGCATCGTGCTGCGCTTCGCGATGTGGCTGGTGCTGACCTCGGTGACCGTCGGGCATGTGCTGCGCTACGCCCGCCGGGTCCGGCGGAGCCCGCAGCGCTCCCTCTCCGGGTTCCTGCCCGGCGACCAGGAGCTGGCCGCGGAGTCGCGGCGCGAGGTGCCACCGCTGCACGGCACGGAGCGGGCCGTCCTGACCACGATGGTGCTGGTCTTCGCCTTCATGATCTTCGCGGTGGTCCCCTGGTCCGCCGCGCTCACCGGTGACGCGGACGCCGTCCCCTACGGCTTCGAGCTGGGCTGGTACTTCCCGCAGCTGGCGGCGATGTTCCTGGTGGCGGCGGTACTGGTGGGGGCGATCGCACGGATGGGGGAGCAGCGGGTCAGCGAGACGGTGGTGCGGGGCGCGGCGGACTTCGTCGCGCCCGCGCTGGTGGTGGTGCTGGCCCGCGGGGTGACGGTGATCATGAACAACTCGCGGATCACCGACACCGTGCTGCACGGTGTGGAAGGGGTGGTGGAGGGCACCTCCTCAGGAATCTTCGCGATCCTGGTGTTCGTCGTGAACCTGCCGCTGGCGTTCCTGATCCCGTCGACGTCCGGGCACGCCACCCTGGCCATGCCGATCATCGCCCCGCTGGCCGACTTCGCCGGCGTCTCCCGGGCGGTGGCGGTCACCGCCTGGCAGGCGTCCAGCGGGATCATGAACCTCTGGGTGCCGACGAGTGCGGTGATCATGGGCGGCTGCGCGCTCGCCAAGGTGGGCTACAACCGGTACATCCGGTTCGTGCTGCCGCTGCTCGGGCTGCTCTTCCTGCTGATCTGCCTCTTCCTGGCGGCGGGCGCGGCCTTCACCTGACCTGCGGTCCGGCCGTCCGTCCGCCTGGCGGTCCGGCCGTCCGGCGGGCCGCCTGTCCTACGCTGGGACGGTATGGACGACGACCTCGCAGCCCTCGACCGGCGGATCTGCGACTGCCGGGCCTGCCCGCGGCTGGTCGCCTGGCGGGAGGAGGTCGCCCGGGTCAAGCGCGCCGCGTTCGCCGACTGGGAGTACTGGGGGCGGCCGGTGCCCGGGTTCGGGCCC
>NZ_JACADT010000964.1:0-2155 GCF_013421635.1 Streptomyces sp. UH6
GACACCGGCGCTACCGCGAGGCCGGCATGTCCGGCGCCCTGGTGGCGGGCCTGGTGGTCGAGGGACCGGACTTCCGCGGCTCACAGTGAGCGCCCGCGGGGGCGGGCGCCTGCGAGCAGCAGCCGCGGGCAGCCGTGCGGGAGGATCCGGGCGAGCGGAACGGCTGAGGGCCGGCCCCCTGCGGGGGGCCGGCCCTCAGCCGTTCGTTCAGTACCGGTACTGCTCGTCGTAGCCGTACGGGTAGGGCTGCTGCTGCGGCTGCTGCGGCACCTGCTCCTCCCCGTACGGGTCGTCCGCCCCCCGCTGCTGCGGGACCCAGACCCCGCCGGGCGGCGTGGTGTCGCCGTAGCCGGCGTACGAGGAGGTGTCGTAGCCGCCCTGCTGCCCGTAGCCCTGCTGCTGGCCGCCGTACGTACCGTCGTAGCCGTAGCCCTGATCGCCCTGGGCTCCCTGACCGCCCTGCGTCGCGTAGGGGTCGGCGTAGCCCGGGTACTGCTGCTGGTCGTAGCCGGTGCCGGCGTACGTGTCGTAGGAGCCGTAGCCCTGCTGTCCGTCCGCGCCGGTCGGCACGACGGTGGGGTAACCACCGGTGTCGTAGCCGGAGTTGTCGTAACCGCCGTAGGAGTTGGTGTCGTCCTGCGCCGCCTGCGGCTGGTATCCGGCGGTGTTCTCGGCGCCCTGGTACTCCTCCGGGGAGGGGGCGGCCGGCTCGTCCTCGCGGCGGGCACCGCGGTCGTCCCGGCCGTCGGCGCGGTCGTCGTCGTACTTCTCGTACTCCTCGTCGTCCCGTCCTGCGCGGCGGCGGGCCTGGGGCAGCGCCCAGCCGCCCGAGAAGCCGCTGCGGAACGACAGGGTGACGAAGGTCTGCCCCACCGCGAACGCCAGCGCGCCGAGGCCGATGACGGCGACCGAGGCGAGGAGCACGCCGATCACCACGCCGAGGAAGCCGGCGAACGCGAGGACACGCCACCGCAGTTTCGCCTTGTACTGCAGCAACACCTCGCCCAGCAGCCACAGTGCGACGATGCCGAACGCGATGTAGAGGACCGTCCAGCCCATGTAACGCCCCTCTCCCGTAAGACCGGGGCAGTCTGACGGACTCAGACGCTCCCGGTCCAGCCCTGCACTGGGTGGTGCAGGCCCAGGTTCTCGTAGATCTCAAGTGTGGCCGTGGAGTTGTTGAGCGTGATGAAGTGCAGCCCGGGCACACCCTCGGACAGCAGCCGCGCACAGAACTCCGTGGCGAAGTCGATTCCCAGGGAGCGTACAGTGGCCGGATCGTCTTTGGCTGTGAGGATCCGCTCTTTCAACCGGGCGGGAATCACGGCGTTGCTGAGAGTCGGCAGCCTCTCCAGCATACGGACACTGGTGACGGGCAGCACCTCGGGGATGATCGGCGTCTCGCAGCCGGCCGCCGCCGCCTTGTCGCGGAACCGCAGGTAGGACTCCGGCTGGAAGAACATCTGGGTGATCGCGTAATCGGCCCCGGCACGGCACTTGTCCGTGAAGTGCCGGATCTCCGTCTCCCAGTCCGGGGAGCGCGGGTGCAGCTCGGGGAAGGCCGCCACACCTACACAGAAATCGCCCGACTCCTTGATGAGTTCGACGAGTTCGGCGGCGTAGTGCAGGCCCTTGGGGTGCGCGATCCACTCGCCCATCGGGTCGCCGGGCGGATCGCCGCGCAGGGCCAGCATGTTGCGGATGCCCGCGTCGGCGTACTGGCCGATGATGTTCCGCAGTTCGGAGACCGAGTGGTCCACGGCGGTCAGGTGAGCGACCGGGGTGAGCGTGGTGTCGGAGACGATCTGTTCGGTCTCCTTGACCGTGCCCGCGCGGGTCGACCCGCCCGCGCCGTAGGTCACCGAGACGAAGTCGGGGGTGACGGCCTCGACGCGGCGGAGCGCGTTCCACAGGTTCCGCTCGCCCTTCTCCGTCTTGGGCGCGGAGAACTCGAACGAGACGGTCTGCCGCCCGGAGGCGAGCATGTCACGCACGGTACGCGCGCGGTCCGTCCGGGTGGATGCGGTTCCTAGGGCCATGCCTCGCAGGTTAGTCAGGCGGCGGCCCCGGTCCCAAAGACCGTCCGCTCTCCGGACAGCCGCGCCGCCGTCGACCTGCGGGAACCGGTCGGCGCGGCCTGCGGACCCCGTCCGCG
>NZ_JACADT010000965.1:0-2149 GCF_013421635.1 Streptomyces sp. UH6
GAAAAACGACCAAATCCCACTAGAACCCGACCACTCCCACGCCCCCCTCCGCCCTCTGGGGACAGCGGGGCCCGCACCTCCCCGCGGGCGCCGCATGCCCTACCGCCCTGCGGGCGGCTGGGCGGCACGGGCGGGCGCAGGACGGCGCCGTACACACGTGACCTCACTGCGGCGCGCCCGAGGGGCCTCGGACCCGCGGCGTCGACGTCACGCAGGGCGGCGGTTGCCGCGGCGCTCCCACGCCGCGGCCCTCACGGCATCAACCCCCGCAGGGGATACACCGCCTTACGCGTCGCAAGGATCGCCTGGTCGAGCCGATCCGCCGGGTCGTACCCGTCCCCCCACTCCCGGAACGTCACCGGCCACCGCCCGTCCGTCATCCGCCGCGGCCCCGGCTGCCGGGTCAGCGCGTACACCTCCTGCCGCCACCCCTCCGGCACCTCCGACTCCGGCGGCACCGGCCGCCCCGCGGCCACCGCCACCAGATGCGCCCACGACCGCGGCACGACGTCGACCACCTCGTAACCCCCGCCACCGAGCGCGATCCACCGCCCCTCGGCATACGCGTGCGCCATCCCGTGACACGCCGCCTGCACCGCGTGCTGCGCGTCGAGCGAGACCGCCAGGTGCGCCAGCGGGTCCTCGAAGTGCGTGTCCGCCCCGTGCTGCGTGACCAGCACCTGCGGCCTGAACTCCTCCAGCAGCTCCGGCAGCACCGAGTGGAACGCCCGCAGCCATCCCGCGTCCCCCGTCCCGGCCGGCAGCGCCACGTTCACCGCACTGCCCTCCGCGCCCGGACCGCCCGTCTCCTCGGGCCAGCCGGTCTGCGGGAACAGGGTCCGCGGGTGCTCGTGCAGAGAGACCGTCAGGACCCGTGGGTCGTCCCAGAACGCGGCCTGCACGCCGTCCCCGTGATGCACGTCGACGTCCACGTAGGCGACCCGCTCCGCACCCAGCTCCAGGAGCCGGGCGATGGCCAGCGCCGCGTCGTTGTAGACGCAGAAACCGGACGCCGCCCCCGGCATCGCGTGGTGCAGCCCGCCCGCGAAGTTCACCGCGTGCAGCGCATCGCCCCGCCACACGGCCTCGGCGGCCCCCACCGACAACCCGGCGATCAACGCCGACACCTCGTGCATGCCGGCGAACGCCGGATCGTCCTCGGTCCCCAGCCCGTACGCCGGGTCGGCGGACGCGGGATCCTCGGACGCCGACTTCACGGCCTCGATGTAGTCCTGCCGGTGCACCAGCCGCAGCGTGGAGTCCCCGGCCGCGCTGGCCCCGGCCACAGTGAGCTCACGGTCCAGTCCCAGAGCGGCCACCAGGCGCCGCGTCAGCTTCAGCCGGACGGGATCCATCGGATGCCCTCGCCCGAAGTCGTAGCCGGTGACTGCCTCGTCCCACATCATCTGCGCGCGGCCGCTCATGACCGCCACGCTATCCGGTCAGCCCAGAAGGGCGGCCAGCTCCCCCATCGTCGAGAACAGCGCCGTCGCGCCCGTCAGCCTCTCCGGCGGCGTCATGCCCGTGAACCCGTAGACGTCCATCCCCGCGGCGACGGCCGCCTGGACACCCAGCGGGCTGTCCTCCACCACCGCACACCGCTCGGGAGCGACGCCCATCGACCGCGCCGCGTGAAGAAAGAGGTCCGGCGCCGGCTTTCCCCGGCCGACGTCCTGAGAACTGAAGATCCGCGCGTCGTCGAACCACCGGTCCAGCCCGGTCTTCCGGTGCCCCACCCGGATGCGGTCATGGCTCCCCGACGACGCGACGCAGAACGGCACTCCCGCCTCCGTCAGCTGCCGCAGGACGTCCGCGGCACCGGGCACGGGCTGCAACTCCCGCTCGAAGGCGGCGAAGACGCGGGCGTGGAACTCGTCGTCGAATGCCGCGGGCAGTCTCCGTCCCGTCCGCTCGAGGATCAGGTCGTGGACGCGGTGCATGGCAGAGCCCATGTAGTCGCGGATCGAGTCCTCGTAGGAGGTCTCGTGCCCCAACTCGGTGAGGTAGCCGGCCAGGAGACGGTTGGAGATCGGCTCACTGTCGACGAGCACACCGTCGTTGTCGAAAAGGACGAGTTCGTAGCGCATGGCCACGAGCCTAAATTGTGCCCAGAAATGCGGGAAGCCCCGCACCAAAGGTGCGGGGCTTC
>NZ_JACADT010000966.1:0-2149 GCF_013421635.1 Streptomyces sp. UH6
CGTGCGCTCACAGCCGCTTCGCGCTGATGCGGCCCGAGCGGAAGGCCGCCTGGAGCGCCGCGAAGTCCCGCTCGTTCTGGTCGGCGTAGGCCTGGGCGAACTCGCCGAGGGCGCGGTCGAAGCGGTCGCTGCCGCCCAGGTAGGCGGCGAGGGCGACGGGGTCGCCGGAGCGGGCGTGGGCCCGTGCCAGACAGGCCCCGCACAGCCGGGCGAAGAGGACGAGCAGCTCCGGGTCCATGGTCTCCGGCCGCGGGATGCCCTTCCAGTCCCACAGCTGGCGGACGTAGAAGTCCCGCGGCCGACCGTCGAGTCCCCGCACGTGCGTCCAGCCCAGGAAGATGTCGCTGGTCGTCTGCATCAGGTGCTGTCCGGTCACCACGCGGCGGCCCTGGTTGTCCTCGCGGTCGCCGCCCGCGTGCGGGGCCAGCACCGAGTCCTGGGCCTCCTTGGCCTGGAGCAGCAGGGGATCGTCGTCGTCCCTGCCGAGCAGGAGCACGATCCAGCAGCGCGTGCCGACACTGCCGACGCCCACCACCTTGCGGGCCAGGTCCACCAGGCGGTAGTGCCGCAGCAGGTGCCTGCGCTCGGGCGGCAGCGTCTGCGCGTACCCCTCCAGCAGGGTGCGCATCTCCTCCTCGAGCACCGTCCGGGCGGGCCGGTCCCGCAGACGGCCGAGCGGAGTGACCAGCGGTGGGTCCGGGGTGATGCGACGGCCCTCCGCCGTCATCCGGGTCAGCTTGGCGTAGGCGCGCAGATGGGTGCGGGTGCGGGCCCGCTCCGCGGCCTTGGTGGCACGGCGCCCGGCCTCGCCGTCCATCGAGGAGGCCAGTTCCCGGATCCGGTCGGCGTCGTCCTGGGCGTACCAGATGTCGAGGGTGCGCATGCCGGCGAACCGGCGCATCCGCTCCCGGTACGCCCGCACGCAGGCCCGCACGACGGCGTCCTGCTCCTTCACGGGCAGCCCGTTCGCCCGGGCCGCCGTCACGAACCCGGACGCCAGCCGCTTCACGTCCCATTCGAACGGCCCCCGCAGGGTCTCGTCGAAGTCGTTGATGTCGAAGACCAGCCGGCGTTCCGGCGAGGCGAGCAGCCGGAAGTTCAGCGGGTGGGCGTCGCCGCAGAGCTGCACCCGCAGCCCGGTGTCGGGCAGCGGCCCCAGGTCCGCCGCCATGACCGCGGCCGCACCGCGGTAGAACCGGAACGGCGACTCCAGCATCCGGCCGTAGCGGATCGGCACCAGGTCGGCCACCCGGGTGGCCGACTGCTCGTCGAGCACCGAGACCGGGTCGAAGCGGTGCGGCGCGGGTGCGTAGCGGCCGTGGCCCGAACGGGGCGCCCGGCCGCGCGCGCTCCGGCCGTACGCCGCGCGTTCGGCGGGGGAGAGGGACGGGGTGAAGACGCTGGGGACGGTCATGCTCCGGCCTCCTGGTGCGGGCGGGGCAGCGGCGCGGCCGACTTGCGGCCGGTGCCGCGCCGCTGCAACGTGCTGGTGTCCGTCATTTCCATCCGACCACCCGGACGACCCCCGCGGCTCACCCCCGCCGGGTGAGGCCGATGGGGCACCGCCCGGAGCAGGCTGTTCGTGGCACGGAACCGGCGCAGGGCCGGGGACTCCCCGCCGAGCAGCCGGACCAGACGAAATGAGGCACACCATGAGCGCGACCAACACCTCACACACCCGGTCGGCGGGCACGGCCAAGCAGGGATGGGCGTCCGGCCTGACGGCCTTCGCCGCCGTGATGCTCCTCCTCCTCGGCCTGCTCAACATCTTCCGGGGCATCATGGCCGTGGCGGAGGACGAGGTCTTCGTCAGCACACCGAACTACGTGTTCGAGTTCGACCTGACGAGCTGGGGCTGGATCCACCTGATTCTGGGCGTGGTGGCCGTGCTGCTCAGCGCCGGGCTGTTCAAGGCGGCGACCTGGGCGCGGGTCGCCGGCGTGGTCATCGCCTCGCTCGTCGTGATCGCGAACTTCCTGTCCCTGCCCTACTTCCCGATCTGGTCGCTGGTGATGATCGCGATCTCGGGCTTCATCATCTGGGCCCTGTGCGTGGTCCGCAGCGACGACGGCCTCGGCACCTGAGACCGGCGTCCTCCCGAGAGCGGGGCTGCCCGTGACACGCGACGGCGCGAGCCGGGACGACGGCA
>NZ_JACADT010000967.1:0-2145 GCF_013421635.1 Streptomyces sp. UH6
CGTTCGCCCTCGGCCTGGTGGGGGCGCTGGCCGCCGCCCGGACCGCCGCCGCACCCATCCCGTGGGACCGCACCCGGATCCCCGAGGGGCGTCCGCGCGGCCGCACCGAGTGGGCGCTGCCGCTGGTCGTCCTCACCGTGCTGTTCGCGGCGTTCAACGCGGTGCAGCTGGCCGTGCTGTTCGGTGGCTACGACGCGGTGCTGGAGAAGACCGGGCTGACCTACTCCGAGTACGCGCGGCAGGGTTTCTGGCAGTTGCTGATCGTCACGCTGCTGTTCCTGGTCGTGGTGGTCGTCGCCGCCCGCACCGCGCCGAGGTCGGGCCCACGTGACCGTGTCCTCGTGCGGAGCGTCCTCGGCGTGCTGTGCGCGCTGGCACTCGTCGTCGTGGCGTCCGCGGTGCGACGCATGGACATGTACGTGGACGCCTACGGGCTGACCCGGCTGCGCATCTCGGTGTTCGCCATGGAGTTCTGGCTGGGCCTGGTCATCGTGCTGGTCATGGCGGCGGGGGTGTGGGGCGCCCGGTGGCTGCCCCGTGCGGTCGCCGCCTCCGCGGCCGCGGGCGTGCTGGCGTTCGGCCTGATGTCTCCCGACGCGATGATCGCCGAGCACAACGTCCAGCGGTACACGGCCGACGGCAAGCTGGACCAGACCTACCTCGAAGGGCTGTCCGTCGACGCGGTCCCGGCTCTCGACCGTCTGGAGGAGCCGTTGCGGAGCTGTCTGCTCGCGGAGTTCACCGACGAACTGGACGACGACACCCCCTGGTACGCCACCAGCTGGAGTGAGCGCGAGGCCCGCCGAATCCTCGCCGAACGGCCCGTGGAACTCGATCCCGCGGCCTGCCGGACCGGTGACCGCTGGGAGGACGACTACTACGAGTGAGCCCTCATGACGGGCCGCCCGTGACACCTGGGGGCGGGACAGGGTGGGCGACGGCCGGACGGGCCGCCTCCCGCCCCGCCTCCGCCCCGCTCGGTGGCCGGTCTGCGGCGAGCGTTCGCTTCTGCGACGCGCTGACCGGCGGTGTCGCCGGCCGGTGGAGAGCGAGGTCGTGATCCTGGGCCGCCGCACGTCGACCCGGTTCTTCGGCACCGGCTTTTCCAGGGCGTGCGCCTGGGTTCCCCTGGAGGTCCGGACCGGTTTCCGCCCTTCCTCGGCGGGGCTCGGGCGCCGCTGTCGTATGTGCGGCAGCGAACGCCGGTGGACGGCGGCAGGAATTGGCGAGGCCGGGGGTCCCACCCGCCGGAGGGCGGCGTAGTCTGAAGACGTCATGCCGTACGAACCACCCACCCACGCCGTCGAGCGCTCCCTCCGCGCCACGACCGGAGCCAAGATCGTCGCAGGTGTCGACGAGGTGGGCCGCGGCGCATGGGCCGGTCCGGTCACCGTCTGCGCGGCGATCACCGGTCTTCGCCGCCCGCCCGAGGGTCTCACCGACTCCAAACTGCTCACCGTCAAGCGGCGCAACGAACTGGCCGGGACGCTCCGCGACTGGGTCACCGCCTACGCGCTGGGACACGCCTCGCCGGAGGAGATCGACGACCTCGGCATGACCGCCGCGTTGCGGCTCGCCGCGGTGCGTGCGCTGGAGGACCTTCCGGTCCGGCCGGACGCGGTGATCCTGGACGGCAAGCACGACTACCTGGGCAGCCCGTGGCAGGTCCGCACGGTGATCAAGGGCGACCGCAGCTGTGTCGCCGTCGCCGCGGCCTCGGTGATCGCCAAGGTCGAGCGGGACGCCATGATGGCGGAACTCGGCGCGGCGCACACGGACTTCGCGTTCGGCGCCAACGCCGGCTATCCGTCCCCGGTCCACCGGGCCGCCCTGGAGGAAAGGGGCCCCACCCCTTACCACCGACTGTCATGGGCGTATCTTGATGCGCTGCCACAGTGGCGGCACCTGAAGAAGGTCCGCACCTGGGCGGAGGCGAGCGTTCCGGAGATCGAGGGCCAACTGGGCTTCGACTTCTGACCGGTCCGCCTTCCGCGGTTTCCCTTCCTGACATGCCCCCGCCCCCGTGGGGCGCACCGACATTTGATAGACAACAGGCCATGCCTCTCAGTCCCGAGGAGCCCCAGATTCCCGAGCGCGCCCAGGGTCCCAGCACTGCTCCGGCCCCCAGCCACAGCATGCCGACCC
>NZ_JACADT010000968.1:0-2140 GCF_013421635.1 Streptomyces sp. UH6
GGCGCGGGCGCGGGCGGCATCCCGGAGTACGACGGGGGCGGCGGGACGGGCCCCGGAGGCGGGGGCCAGGCCGCCGACCCCGCCCGGAGGCTGGCCCACTCGGCCAGCTTCTCGTCGGTCAGCCCGAACGCCTGGAGCTGGATCCCGCCCCAGGTCTCCTCACCGGTCACCTGGCCCTCCACGGTGGCGCCCATCCCCAGCGGCACCGCCACGAACTGACGGACCGTGCCGTGCCCGGAGTTGATGCCGTCCAGCCAGGGCTGGTCCGGCAGCGGCAGATAGTTCTGCGGCTCCGAGGAGAGCCGGCCGCTCCACGGCTTCCCGGAGACCGCGCACACCTTGCCCACCCCGACCTGGAGCGCCGCCGGACGCGACGTGCCTCCGAAGTGCAGCCACATCGCCTCACGGAGGTACACCGGCAGCATCACACCGCCGCGCGCCAGCCACTCGGCCGGCACCGTGCCGGGGAAGTCCTCCACCCGGCGCAACGGGAACGAGCCGAGCCCCGGGGGCAGTGCGTGGGTGCCCGTCTCGGGCAGGCGCAGGGTCCGTATGAACCGCACCCGCACCCCGCCCGGCAGCGTCAGGCCGTCCCCGTCGATCCGTACCGCGCCCGTCCCGCCCATGCCACGCTCCCCTCGTCCGGGCCCGCAGGCGGGGCCCGTCAGGAAGTACGCCTCAGGACCGCGCCCGGTTCCGCCGGCGCCTGCGCCTGGGGATGCGCAGTTTGCGGCGCAGCTCCTCCAGCCGCCGCTTGCGCTCCCGCTGGAGGCGGGTGTTGCGGTCCAGCTCCTCCAGCAGACGGCGGGAGCGGTGGTCGGTGTCCAGTTCGTCGAGGATGCGGGTGATCTCGGTGAGGAAGGCGCCCACCAGCTGCCAGTCCTTGGGATCGTCCCGCACGCGCTCCAGCAGGATGTGGGCCAGCCGGTCCCGGGTGGCCGACGCCTGCGCCAGCTCGGCCGCCAGCCGCTCCTCCGCCTCTTCGGCGCTGGCGCTGACGTCGGAGATCACCATCACCCCGAAGCTCACCACCGCGTCACCGACCTCGGCGAGCAGCTCCTCGACCACCGGGCCCGCCTCGGGGACGAAGAGCGGGTCCGGGTCACGCCGCTTGGCCAGGTCGGTGAAGCTGCGGGCGATGACCCGCAGCACCACCGTGCAGATCTCCAGGGTGTCCAGCCCGGTCCGCAGCACGACCCGGTGCAGCAGACCCTCCCGGACCCTCGGATTGAGGCGCAGGCTGTCCTCGGCCTGCCGCAGTGCCGCGTCGACGCCGGCGATGTGCTGGTCCAGGGCGCGCGCCTCGTGGAGCCGGGCCGTGGCGTTCGGCACCGGCGTGTGCCCCGACGCCTCCTCGCCCATCCGCAGCATCAGCTGCCGCATTCGCCGCGACAGGTCCGTCAGCGACTCCGCGGCCACGTCCACCCAGACCGGGGGGACGAAGAGGAAGTTGAAGGAGAGTCCGACGACCGCGCCGATCAGCGTCTCGACGATCCGCGCCCACGCCGTGTCGCCCACCGTGGTCACGCCCAGCACCAGCATGGCGCTGATCGCCACCTCGGGCAGGAAGTCCCCGGTGCGTGCCAGCCGTCCGATCACCAGCGACGCCAGGATGATCAGCGCCAGACTCCACCAGGACAGGCCGACCACCCGGGTGAAGACGATGGCGATGAGCACGCCCGCCACGACCGCGTTCACCCGCTCGATGCCGGTGGTGAGCGTCGAGTACAGGGTCACCTGCACGACCAGCAGCGCGGTCAGCGGCGCTGTCAGCGGCACCGCCTCGGGGCTCAGATGGAGCGCGATGACGTAGGAGATCGTCGCGGCCGCCGTCGCCCGCAAGGTGTGGACGACGTCCGGATCCCTCTTCCACCTCCGGTACCTCGTGACCAGCGCTGCCTTCACACCTCGTACGTCCCGCATGCCCCGCGCCTTCCCGCTGACAGGCGCCCCCAACACGTGTGTTCCGCCAGGTGGCGCCCTGTGCGGTCCATGGTCGCGGCCCGGGCCGTGGATCCGTTCCACGACACGGGCCGCGAGGGCGCCGGTCCGGGCCGCCCGGGTGAGGGGACGTCAGCCGGCGGGCTCCTCGGGGACCGGATGCTCGGGGTTGGGGCTGCCGCCGTGCGGGGCTCCCCGG
>NZ_JACADT010000969.1:0-2137 GCF_013421635.1 Streptomyces sp. UH6
CTGCTGCTGGGGCTGCTGATCATCTCCTTCAAGATCGTTCTGAAGTGACGGCCCGGTCCGCCCGCGGCAGGGCGGCGGTCACCTCCGGCGGGTGAGGCCGGCGGCGGCGCGCGGGCGGAGGATCGCAGGGGAGGGCACCGTCGGCCTGCCGGAGACGCGTCCGCTCGTGGAGGGACTTCCTGTGCGCTACGAGATCCGAGTCGAGGGACATCTGTCGGAGACGCTCGCCGAGTCCTTCCGGGAGCTGGACCACGTGGTGATGGCCGGGCAGACCGTGCTGTACGGCCCGGTCGTGGACGAGGCGCACCTGTACGGCCTGCTGGCGCGCTGCCAGTCGCTGGGGCTGCGGGTGGTGGAGATGCGACAGCTGCCGGAGTGACCGGCTCCCGGGCGGTCTCACCCGTGCCGGGTGAGGCCGCCCGGCGCGTCCCGTGGGCACGATGAGGTGGGCGAGAACGCTGCCGGACACCGCCGGGAGCGGGCCGCCGGACGGAGGACCGACATGGACACCACCACCTACCTGGCGTACGACTTCCCCCTGCTGGGCGCGCTCTGGACCATGTTCGTGTTCTTCCTGTGGGTCATGTGGTTCGCCCTGCTCTTCCGGATCGTCCTCGACGTCTTCCGGGACGACACGCTGAGCGGCTGGGCCAAGGCCGGCTGGCTGGTGCTCTGCACCTTCGTGCCGTTCCTGGGCGTGTTCGCCTACGTGCTGGTCCGCGGCAAGGACATGGGCCGCCGGGAGAGGGCGCAGGCGCGTGCCCAGCAGGAGGAGCTCGGCGAGTACCTCAGGGCGGCCGCGGTCGCGTCCGGTGGCCGGACCGGCAGCGTCGACGAACTGGCGCGGCTGTCGGAGATCCGCGCCAACGGCGACATCACGGACGAGGAGTTCCGCAGGGCGAAGGAACTGGTGCTGTCCGGCCACGGTCCGACGCCCCCGGGTTCCGCCCCGCACACCTCGCACACCTCCGGCGCCTGAACGCCCCGGCCCCGCCGGACGCGCGCCCTCGGACCGCACGGAACGAGACACACGATGACCACGACGCACCAACGGACCGCCTACACGGCCAAGCAGGGATGGGCCACCGGGCTGTACCTCTTCGCCGCCGTGATGCTCCTCCTCACCGGCCTGCTCGAGGTCCTCCGCGGGATCATGGGCATCGCCGGGGACGACGTCTTCGCCACGTCGCCCGACCACGTGTTCCGGTTCGACCTGACCGGCTGGAGCTGGATCCACCTCGCCCTGGGCGTGCTCGCCGCGCTCGTCGCCGTCGCGCTGTTCCGGTCGGAGCGGTGGGCCCGCGTCGCGGGGGTGGCCGTCGCCGCCTTCGTCGTCGTCGCCAGTTTCCTCTCCCTGCCCTACGCGCCGTTGTGGTCGATCGTCGTGATCGCGCTCTCCGGGTTCGTCATCTGGGCCCTGTGCGTGGTCCGGCGCGGGCGCTGACGGCGGCCGTCCGGCCGCGGACCGGGTCCGCCCGGCGCCCGGCCGGCCGTCGGTGGTGGTGACGGGCGATCTGTGCGACCGTGGGCGACCGTACGGTTCACGAGGCGCTGTCCGGGGGGACGAATGACGCGTGCGGGGGTCTATCTGGCACACCCGCGGCCCGGCAGCTTCAACCACGCGGTGTTCGACGCCGTGGTGGAGGAGCTGCGCGACCGCGGTTGCGAGGTCGTGGCGCACGACCTCCACGCCGAGGGGTTCGCGGCCGCGCTGTCCGCAGAGGAGACGGAGACCGTCCGCTCCGCCGGGAGCGCCGAGGACGCCCAGGTCGCGGCGCACCGCGCGGAGGTGGCCACGCTCGACGTCCTGGTGTTCGTCCACCCCAACTGGTGGGGCATGCCGCCGGCCGTCCTCACGGGCTGGGTCCAGCGGGTGCTGGTGCCGGGCGTCGCCTACAAGCTGGGGACCGGCGAGGGCGAGCCGGTGGGTCTGCTCAACGCCCGCCGGGCCCTCGTCGTGAACACCTCCGACACTCCCGCCGAGCGGGAGCGGGCCGAGTTCGGCGACCCGTTGCACAGCATCTGGACCGCCTGCGTGCTGCCCTACGTGGGCGTCGACGACGTCCGCCGGGTGGTCTTCCGGACGATCGCCGGCTCCGACGCCGCCACCCGCGAGGGCTGGCTGCGCGAGGCCCGC
>NZ_JACADT010000097.1:0-10777 GCF_013421635.1 Streptomyces sp. UH6
CCTCTCCTACCTCGCGGGCAGCCTGCTGCGCGGCGGAACCGGCCTCCAGGCCCTGCTGGAGCGTGTCCGGGAGACCTTCTCCCTGGAGTCCGCCGCCCTGCTGGAACGCGAGGACGGGAACGCCGGCTGGACCTGCGCGGGCAGTGTGGGACCGGGGCCGGTGGTGGCCCGGCCGGAGGACGCCGACGTCGACGTGCCGGTCGGCGACCGGATGGCGCTCGCCCTGTCCGGCCGGGTGCTGCCCGCCGAGGACCGCCGGGTGCTGGCCGCGTTCGGCGCGCAGGCCGCCGTCGCCCTGGAGCACCAGCGGCTGCGGCGGGAGGCCGAACGGGCCCGGGAACTCGCCGAGGGCAACCGGATCCGCACCGCGCTGCTCGCCGCCGTCAGCCACGACCTGCGCACCCCGCTCGCCGGCATCAAGGCGTCCGTCTCCTCGCTGCGGTCGGAGGACGTGGAGTGGTCCGAGGAGGACCAGGCGGAGCTGCTGGCCTCCATCGAGGACGGCGCCGACCGGCTGGACCAGCTGGTCGGCAACCTGCTCGACATGTCCCGGCTGCACACCGGCACCGTCACCCCCCTGATCCGGGAGGTCGACCTCGACGAGGTGGTGCCGAGGGCGCTCGGCGGGGTGCCGCAGGACCAGGCGGGGCGGGTCGTGCTGGACGTGCCGGAGTCGCTGCCGATGGTCGCCGCCGACCCGGGTCTGCTGGAGCGCGTGGTCGCCAACGTGGTGGAGAACGCCGTCAAGTACAGCCCGGCCCCCGCCCCCGTGCGGGTCTCGGCCAGCGCGCTCGGCGACCGGGTGGAGCTGCGCGTGGTCGACCGCGGGCCGGGGGTGCCCGAGGCGACCAAGGAGCGGATGTTCGAGCCGTTCCAGCGGCTCGGGGACGCGCCGCGCGGCGTCGGCGTCGGTCTGGGACTGGCGGTGGCACGCGGCTTCGCCGAGTCGATGGGCGGGGCGCTCGCCGCGGAGGACACCCCCGGCGGCGGGCTGACCATGGTCCTCACCCTGCCGGCCGCCCGCCGGGAGGCGGCCGGGGACGCGTCCGCGCGGGAGCGCGCGTAGTCTCCCCGGGGAACCGGTGTACGACGCCGGGACGACAGCGGAGTGGGACAGAGAGGCGAACCGTCATGCCGCGCAGCACGGGGGATGCGGCCCGCAGACCCGGGCCGACCCGGGTCCTGGTGGTCGACGACGAACCGCAGATGGCGCGGGCGCTCGTGATCAACCTCAAGGCGCGTCACTACGCGGTGGACGTGGCCGCGGACGGCGGGCAGGCGCTGCGGCTGGCCGTCGAGCGGCACCCGGACGTGGTGCTGCTCGACCTCGGGCTGCCCGACATGGACGGCGTCGAGGTGATCCGCGGGCTGCGCGGGTGGACCCGGGTGCCGGTGATCGTGCTGTCCGCGCGCCACAGCAGCGACGAGAAGGTGTCGGCGCTGGACGCGGGCGCCGACGACTACGTCACCAAGCCGTTCGGCATGGACGAGCTGATGGCGCGGGTCCGGGCCGCCGTGCGCCGGGCGGAACCGGAGGCGGCGGCCGGTTCCGGCGAGGAGGGCGTCGTGGAGACCGCGGGGTTCACCGTCGACCTGATGGCCAAGAAGGTCAGCCGGGACGGGCAGGACGTGCGGCTCACCCCGACCGAGTGGCACCTGCTGGAGATCCTGATCAGCAACCCGGGCCGGCTGGTCAGCCAGAAGCAGCTGCTCCAGGAGGTGTGGGGACCGACGTACACCCGGGAGACCAACTACCTGCGCGTCTACATGGCCCAGCTGCGCCGCAAGCTGGAGTCCGACCCGTCGCACCCGCGGCACTTCATCACGGAACCGGGAATGGGCTACCGCTTCGAGTTCTGAGGCGCCCGCCGGGCCCGTTTGGTCCGACCTTTTTGTCTCTGTGACATATTGGGTCCGGACCGGCGGAGCGCGCACGGTCCGGGCCGGGGACCCCGGTCCAGCTCAGTCGGTCAGGGAGTCGCGACATGTCGGTCGAGTGGCAGCCGGTGCGGCAGGCCCGCACGCACGAACTGGTGCTGCAGAGCATCGAGGAGCGGGTGTTCGCCGGGGACCTGAAGGCCGGTGACCGGCTGCCGCCCGAGCGGGAACTGGCGCCCGTCATGGGGGTCAGCCGGTCGGCGCTGCGCGAGGCGCTGCGGGTGCTGGAGACCATCGGCGTGCTGGTGGCGCAGCAGGGCAGGGGACCCGACGCGGGCGCGCGGATCGTGCGCAACCCGGACGACGCGCTGGGCCGGCTGCTGCGCCTGCACTTCGCCCTGGGCAGCTACAGCCTGGAGGACGTCCTGGAGGCGCGGGTGACGCTGGAACGGTCCAGCTTCCAGGCCTCCGCGGGGAACGCCACGGCGGAGGACCTCGCCGAGGCGGAGGAACTGCTCACCCGGATGAGCGACCCGGCGCTGGGCGTCGCCGACTTCAACGAGATGGACACCCGGTTCCACGTGCTGTTCGCCCGCAGCTCCGGGAACCGGCTCACGTCCACCCTGACGTCGGCCGTGCGGGAGTCGGTGCGCCCGCTGATCCTCCGGGCCCTGGAGTCGGCCGAGGACTGGCCCGCCACGGCGGCGGGGCTCAACGCCGAGCACGCCGAACTGTTGCGCCTGGTGCGGGTCGGCGACGGGGCGGGCGCCGCCGACCTCGTCGAGCGGCACATCCGCGGTTTCCACGGCACCCTCGTCGACGAGAAGCAGCGGCGCGACGACGCCTGACGGGCGGGCGGGGGCGGTGCGCCGCCCCCGCCCGCGGCGGGGTCAGGGCAGCATCCAGGCCAGGACGGGCAGGGACTGCAGGAGGACCAGCACGCACAGCACGGCGAGCATCGCCAGGCTGTACCCGGCGACCTTGCGCAGCAGGATCCGCTCCGACCCCGGCATGGCCACCGCGGTGGCGGCGATGGTCAGGTTCTGCGGGCTGACCAGCTTGCCGACCACGCCGCCCGAGGTGTTGGCGGCCACCAGCAGCGTCGGGTCGATGCCCGCGGTCTTCCCCGCGGTCTGCTGGAGCGTGGCGAACAGGGCGTTGGCGGAGGTGTCGGAGCCGGTGACGGCGGTGCCGAGCCAGCCCAGTATCGGCGAGAGCAGGGCGAAGACGCTGCCCACGGCGGCCAGCCAGGTGCCGATGGCCACCGTCTGGCCGGACTGGTTCATGACGTAGCTGAGCGCCAGCACGGTGGCCACGGTGGCGATGGCGACCCTCATGTTCCGCACCGTGCGCACCGCGGCCGCCCAGCCGGCGCGGGCGGTCATCGGGAACCTGTCCCGGTCCGCGGCGCGGCTGTAGACCAGGACCACCAGCAGGCCCGTCACGACCAGCAGGGTGCCGGGGTTGCCGAGCACGTCCAGCTTGTAGAGGGCGCTGCCGGCCGGTGTGCCGTCCGCGGCGACCAGTTCCCCGTACAGGCCGGGCCAGGCGAACTCGAGGCCGAACCCGCCGAGCAGCGCCGGTACGTCCAGCGGGCCGATCCGGAGCTTGGCGAGCGCGAAGACGACGATGACCAGCACGTACGGCAGCATGGCCAGGGTGACGCGGCGGGTGGTGAGAGGTTCGGCCTCGACCTGTGAACGCTGGTCCTCGGGGGTGGCGGGCTTCCAGAACCGCAGCATCAGCACGGCGGCGGCGAAGCCGGCCAGGGCGGAGACCACGTCGGTGAGCTCGTAGGCGAAGTGCGCGGAGCACCAGTGCTGGGCGAGGGCGAAGACGGCGCCGGTGACCAGGGCGACCGGCCACAGCTGCCGGACCCCGCGGAGGCCGTCGACCAGGAGGAGCAGCAGGGTGGGTACCACCAGCGCCAGCAGCGGCGTCTGGCGTCCGACCACCGCGGCGATCTCCTCGGCGGGGATGCCGGTGAGGTTGCCGGCGGTGGTGATCGGGATGGCCATGGCGCCGAAGGCCACCGGCGCGGTGTTGGCGACCAGGACGGTCACCGCGGCCTTCAGCGGCGGCAGACCGATCGCCATCAGCATGGCGGCGGTGATGGCGACCGGGGCGCCGAACCCGGCCAGCGCCTCCAGCAGGCCGCCGAAGCAGAAGGCGATCAGCATCGCCTGGACCCGCAGGTCCCCGCGGCCGACCGCGCTGAACGAGCGGCGCAGGTCGTCGAACCGGCCGCTCACCACCGTGAGCTCGTAGAACCAGATGGCCGCGACGACGATCAGCATCACCGGGAACAGGCCGAACACCAGGCCCTGTCCGGCCGAGAGCACGCCGAGCCCCGCGGGCATGCCGTAGCCGAGGACGGCCACCAGCAGCGCGACCACCAGGGCGCCCAGCGCCGACAGCAGGGCCGAAAGGCGGACCGCCATCAGCAACACGAAGAAGGCGGCCAGGGGCAGCAGTCCCAGCAGGGCCGTGGCCGCCAGGCTGTCCGCGACGGCCGTCACGTCCGGGGTGTAGGCCGCCAGCGCGGCGGACGGTGGCGCGATGCTCACGTGCGTGCTCCTCACAGGTACGCGAAACACCGTCGGGCAGGGTCGCGCCGACGGCGGGCATCAGTACGTCATTGAAAAAGTCACATGTCAATAAGGTCGGACCGCTTTACTTCACTGGACCCGAGTCCTAATGTGGTCGGACCATACGACGGGAGGTTCCATGCGGATCGGACTCTTCGCCACCTGTCTGGGGGACACGCTCTTCCCCGACGCGGTGAAGGCCACCGCCGTGCTGCTCACCCGGCTGGGCCACGACGTGGTCTTCCCGCCGGGCCAGACCTGCTGCGGCCAGATGCACGTCAACACGGGCTACCAGCGTGAGCCGGTCCCCCTGGTGCGGAACTTCGCCGCGCAGTTCGGCGACCCGTCGCTGGACGCGGTGGTGATGCCCTCCGGCTCCTGCGCGGGATCGGTCCGCCACCAGCACGAGATCGTCGCCGACCGCTACGGGGACGCGGCCCTGCGGGCTGGCGTCGCGGCCGTCAAGGCGAAGACCTACGAGCTCTCCGAGCTGCTGGTCGACGTCCTCGGCGTCACGGACGTCGGCGCCTGGTTCCCCCACCGGGTGACCTACCACCCGACCTGCCACTCGCTGCGGATGCTCCGGGTGGGGGACAAGCCGCTGCGGCTGCTGCGGGCCGTCGACGGCATCGACCTCGTGGAACTGCCCCAGGCCGACGCCTGCTGCGGCTTCGGCGGCACCTTCGCGCTCAAGAACGCGGGCACCTCCGCGGCGATGCTCCAGGACAAGACGGACCACGTCCGCTCCACCGGCGCGGACGTCTGCACGGCCGGCGACTCCTCCTGCCTGATGCACATCGGCGGCGGCCTCTCCCGGATCAAGGCCGGCACCCGCACCCTGCACCTGGCGCAGATCCTCGCCGCCACCCGCACCGCCCCGCTCCAGCTCCCGCAGCCGGAGGCCGCCCGATGAGCGGCAGCCCCACGCACCCGGACCCCGCGCAGCCGGACCCCGCCCACCCGGAGGGCTCCGGCCGCCCCGGCGGCGGCACCTTCCTGGGCATGCCCGCCGTCCCGCCCCGCTCGCCCTACGGCACCGGCAACCTGCGCGGCGACCGCGCCTTCCCGCGGGCCGCCCGCGAGGAGCTGGGCAACGAGCAGCTGCGCCGCAACCTCACCAGGGCCACCCACACGATCCGCGGCAAGCGGCTGGCCGTCACCGGTGAACTCCCCGACTGGGAGCGGCTGCGCGAGGCGGGGTCGGCGATCAAGACCGACACCATGAACCGCCTGCCCGAGCTGCTGGAGGAGCTGGAGCGCAAGGTCACCGAACGCGGCGGCACGGTGCACTGGGCACGTGACGGCGTTGAGGCCAACGAGATCGTCACCCGGCTGGTCGAGGCGACCGGCAGCGACGAGGTCATCAAGGTCAAGTCGATGGCCACCCAGGAGATCGGCCTCAACGAGCACCTGGAGAGCCGGGGCATCGCGGCCCACGAGACCGACCTGGCCGAGCTGATCGTGCAGCTCGCCGGCGACAAGCCCTCGCACATCCTGGTCCCCGCCATCCACCGCAACCGCGAGGAGATCCGGGACATCTTCCGCAACCGCATCCCCGGCGTCGACCCCGGCCTGGACGCGGTGCCCGCGCACCTGGCGGCCGCGGCCCGCGCCTACCTGCGCGAGAAGTTCATGACGGTGCCGGTCGCGGTCTCCGGCGCCAACTTCGGCATCGCCGAGACCGGGACGCTCTCGGTCGTCGAGTCCGAGGGCAACGGCCGGATGTGCCTGACCCTGCCCCGCACGCTGATCACCGTGATGGGCATCGAGAAGGTGCTGCCCCGCTACCGGGACCTGGAGGTCTTCCTCCAGCTGCTGCCCAGGTCCTCCACCGGCGAGCGGATGAACCCGTACACCTCGCTGTGGACCGGCGTCACCCCCGGCGACGGACCGGAGGAGTTCCATCTGGTGCTCCTCGACAACGGCCGGACCGCGGCCCTGGCCGACCGGATCGGTCGCGAGGCGCTCAACTGCATCCGCTGCTCGGCCTGCCTCAACGTCTGCCCGGTCTACGAGCGGACCGGCGGCCACGCCTACGGCTCCACGTATCCGGGGCCGATCGGCGCGGTGCTCACCCCCCAGCTGGCCGGCATGGACGCGGCGAAGAACGACCCGAACAGCTCGCTGCCCTACGCCTCCAGCCTCTGCGGCGCCTGCTTCGACGCCTGCCCGGTGAAGATCGACATTCCCTCGCTCCTGGTCGAGCTCCGGCACCAGCACACCGAGCAGGCCGGCACCACCGCCGAGAAGCTCGCGATGAAGGCCGCCGCCGCGGTGATGAGCAGGCCCGGACTCTTCACCGCCGCGCAGAAGGCGGCCGCCCCCGCCCGGCTGGTCGCCGGACGGGACAAGGTGATCTCCCGCCTGCCCCCGCCGTTCGACGGCTGGACGGACAGCCGCGACCTCCCCGCCCCGCCCCGGCGGACCTTCCGCTCCTGGATGGCCTCCGAGGAAGGGACCGCCGCCCTGCGCGCCGCCGCGGAGGAGGGCCGCCGCACCCGCGACGCACGCGCGGACCGGCCGGACGGCGGACACGACGGCCCGCACGACGACAGCCGGCACGACGACAGCCGGCACGACGACGGCCGGCACGACGACGAGGAGGAGGAGCGGTGACCGAGACCGCACGCGAGACGGTGCTCGGCCGGATCAGGGACGCCCTCGCCCTGGCGGGCCCCCGGGAGGTGACCGTGGAACGCGCCTACCGCACGGGACGCGCGCTCCCCGACGCCCAGCGGCTGGAACTCCTCACCGACCGCCTGGTCGACTACAAGGCGCGGGTGCGGCTCTGCACCGCCGACCGGACGGCCCGGACGGTCGCCGAGGCGCTGCGCGAACGCGGCGCCCGGCGGATCGGCGTGCCCGCCGGACTCGACCCGGGGTGGCTCACCGCCTTCGACGGGGAGGTCCTGGAGGACTCCGCCGACATCCCCGCGCCCCGGCTCGGCGACCTGGACGGCGTGGTCACCGCCTCCGCCGTGACCTGCGCGGAGACCGGCACCATCTTCCTCGACGGCTCCCCGGACCAGGGCCGCCGCGCCCTCTCCCTCGTCCCCGACCTGCACGTCTGCGTGGTCGACCTGTCGTCGGTGGTGGCCGGGGTCCCCGAGGCGGTCGCCCGCCTGGTCCCCGAGCGGCCGACGACCCTGATCAGCGGGCCGTCGGCCACCTCGGACATCGAACTCGAGAGGGTGGAGGGCGTCCACGGCCCGCGCACCCTGGAGGTGATCATCCGCACCGACGCGTGAGCCGACGCGTGAGCCGACGCGTCGGACGGCGCCGTCGCCCGTCAGGTGACGACGCGGAAGGTCTCCAGCTCGGGGTCGGCGGCGTCCGGCAGGAGCATGCCCGCCGCCACCCCGCTGCGGAGGTAGTCCACGACCTCCTGCGTGATCACCTCGCCCGGGGCCACGGCGGGCACCCCGGGCGGGTACGGGGTGATGGTCTCGGCGGCCACCCGCCCGGCGGCCCGGTCGGCCGGCACATGGTCGACGTTGCCGAAGAAGGCGTCGCGCGGCCGGATCGCCTGCTCCAGCTCCAGCCCGCCCGGCGAGGGCAGCAGCACCCGCGGCGCCCGCTCCATGGCGTCGCCGTCGGCGGCCTCCTTCGCCAGCCGCCGCAGCGACTCCACCAGCAGCGCCTCGGTGCGGTCGTCGTCGCCGTGGGTGATCTGCGGGCAGATCCGCAGCGTGTCGGCGGAACCGACGTCCACGTGGCAGGCGGTGCGCAGCCATTCGGCGGCCTGCATGCCGGTGATGCCGAGTCCGCGGACCTCGACGGTCAGCTTCAGCGGGTCGTGCTCGTACGCCAGTCCCTCGCGGACGATCTCCTCGCCCATCACCGAGAGCCCGGGCACCTCCGCCACCGCCTCGCGGATCCGCCGGGCGCGGGCCAGGGCGGTGTCCAGCAGGTCCCGGCCCTGCTGGACCATCTGCCGCCGCCAGCCGTCGAGGGTCGCGTACACCAGTGACGAGGAACTGGTGGTGCCCAGCAGGTCCTCGCGCTGCTTGAGCACCTCGGCGGAGATGCGGTCGCCCTTGAGGTGGAACACCGAGCTCTGCTCGATCGCGCCGCCCATCTTGTGCACGCTGGTGACCACCATGTCGGCCTCGGCGTTCATCCCCCAGGCCGGCAGCTCCGGGTGGAAGGGCAGGTGCGCGCCCCAGGCCTCGTCCACGATCAGCGGGACGCCGAACTCGTGGCAGACCCGCGCCACACCGCGGATGTCGGCGCAGGATCCCCAGTCGGTGGGCGTGATCAGCAGCATGCCCTTGGCGTCCGGGTGCTCCTGGAGCTTGCGGCGCACGTCCTCGGGCTCCGGAGGGTGGGCCAGGTGCCGGTCGGCGTCGAACTTCGGGTGCACCCAGATCGGTACCACGCCGTTGATGATCACCGCCGCGATCACCGACTTGTGGGAGTTGCGGGAGATCAGCAGCTTCTCGCCGGGTCCGGCCACGGCCAGCATCCCGGTCTTCACGGAGAGGGAACTGCCGCAGGTGGAGAAGAAGGCCTGGTCGGCGCCGACCGCGTCCGCCATCAGCTCCTGGGCGTCGGCGAGCACGCCCTGCGACAGGCGGCGGTCGTCGAGCCCGTTCATGTTCAGCACGTCCGAGGCGAAGACGCCCTCGCCGACGATCTCCTTCACCCGCGGATCCGCGCCGAGGCCCTGGCGGTGGCCCGGCGGACCGTAGACCACGTCCCCTCGTCGGCGGAACTGCTGCAGCGCCTCCAGCACGGGTACGCGTGAATGGTCCACGGCTCCTCCTCCTTCACGTCCGGTCGCCCGGTCCGGTCGCCCGGCCGGGTCACCGTGTACGGGTCGCCCCGCGGTCGCGGCCCCAAACGCCGGGCGACGGGGCGGAAGCGGTGAGGACTGATCGCGAGGACCGCCGGGAACACGAGGGAAACCGCTCACTAGAGAAAGGCCCCCGTGCGCACCGTCGGAGTCGAAGAAGAACTGCTCCTTGTCGATCCGGAGACGGGCGAGCCCCGCGCCCTGTCCGCGGCCGTGCTGGCCCGGGCGGAGCGCGACCCGGCGGACGCCGAGGTGTTCGAGAAGGAGCTCCACGGCCAGATGCTGGAGTTCGCCACGCATCCGCAGTCCTCGCTGGCGAAGCTCCAGGAGGAGATCGTCCGCTGGCGCGCGGACGCCGCCCGGCACGCCGCCGGGACCGGCGCCGCGGTCGCCGCGCTGGCGACCTCCCCGCTCCCGGTGAGCCCCAAGGTCAGCACCAGCGAGCGGTACCGGTGGATGGTCGAGCGCTACGGCCTGGCCACCCAGGAACAGATGGTGTGCGGCTGCCACGTGCACGTGTCCGTGGAGTCCGACGAGGAGGGCGTCGCGGTCCTCGACCGGATCCGCAACTGGCTGCCCGTGCTCACCGCGCTGAGCGCCAACTCCCCCTTCTGGCAGGGCAAGGAGACCGGTTACCGCAGCTACCGCCGCCAGGTGTGGGAACGCTGGCCCTCGGCCGGACCCACCGAGCCCTTCGGCACCCCCGAGGAGTACCACCGCCGCACCGACGCGCTGGTCGCCACCGGGGCCGTCCTCGACCGGCACATGGCGTACTACGACGCCCGCCTGTCCGACGCCTACCCGACGGTCGAGATACGCGTCTCCGACGTGTGCCTGGACGCCGACACCCCGGTGCTGATCGCCGCCCTCGCCCGTGGCCTGGTCGACACCGCCGCCGCGCAGTGGCGGGCCGGCGCCGAGCCCGCCGCGCCCGCCAGCGTGAGTCTGATGAGGCTCGCGGCCTGGCAGGCCTCACGTTCCGGTCTCGACGAGGACCTGCTCCACCCGCTCACCTTCCGCCCCGCCCCCGCCCGCGAGGTGGTCGGCGCGCTCCTCGAGCACCTCGACGACGCGCTCGGTGAGGCGGGCGACCGGGACCTCGTCCACCGCACGGTGGACCGTCTCTTCGCCGAGGGCAACGGCGCCCGGTTCCAGCTCGAGCTGTGGCAGAAGACGGGCAACCTGCGCGACGTGGTCGTGGAATCCGTCCGCCGCACCGCCGCCTGAGCGCCCTCACCCGGCCCCGCGCCGCCTCCGGCCCCCGCGCCCCCTTGGCCCCCCGCGCCGCCTCCGGTCCGCGAAGCCCCCGGTCCGCCCCGTCCGGGGGCTTCGCCCTGCCGTGGGCGGGGAGCAGCACGCACGAGAAGCATCTTTTGACATAGGTATCTTTTGATACCTATCCTGTTCGGCATGTCCGATCACAGCGCGCTGCCCCGGCGCACCGACCGCGTGGCCTCCGGCCTCGCGGCGTGCCTGCCCGCGCTGCACCGGGCACTGGAACGGCGCGTGGCGCGCG
>NZ_JACADT010000970.1:0-2136 GCF_013421635.1 Streptomyces sp. UH6
TGTACGAGGAGATGGTCGGCGAGGCCGCCGCGAGGTGGTACGCCCCGCCCGGCGAGCCGGAGGGCGTGGAGGCCGCCGAGGGCCTGGGACTGGATCCGCTGGTCGGCGCCGTGTGGCGGAGGCTGGGCTGGCTGGCCGCCCGCAGCGACGTCGACGCGTGGACCATCTCCCTGATCTTCCGGGACGTCGCCGCCTACCTCGACGACCGGGACGTCCGCGAGGAGGTGCTGGGCTGCGTCCTCGAGACGGTGCCGCAGGACGGCGAGCTCGTGCTCGTCGCGCACAGCCTGGGCACCGTCGTCGGCATGGACCTGCTCACCCGGCTGTCGCCCGGCGTGCGGGTGGTCCACCTGACGACGGCGGGCAGTCCGCTCGGCATGGACAGCGTGTACCGGCGGTTGCTCTCCGGCGGCACGGGCCGGCCGGGCAGGGTCGCGGACTGGCTGAACGCCTGGTGCCCGACCGACCCCGTGGCCATCGGGTGCCCGCTGGCCGACCGGTGGCCGGACGGGCCGTCCGACCTCGCCGTCGTCAACGCCCGTGACCGGGCCCACGACATCGACCAGTACCTCGCACACACCGAGGTGGCCCGCTCGATCGGCGACCGGCTCGCCGTGTGAGAGGCCGCCGCCCCGTCACGCCACAGGAAGCGGTATCGATCATGACGACTTTAGGAACGTTCCATGCCGCCGAGGGCATGGAACGCGAACGCGATCCACGACCCGAACAGGACACCGACTCGTGCAGGGAGGAGGCGGACAACCTCATCGTCGGACCGGAGGGACGGCCGAAGGTGCCCGGCCCCGGGCGCTGGAGGCCCCAGCGGGAGGAGATGCTCCATGGCGAGCGACGTGTGCAACTTCACCAACCAACGCCCGAGGCTCGAACGCGGCTCGTCGGGGGCCGCCGTGCAGCAGGCCCAGTGCTACCTCAACAGCTCGCTGACCGGTGACGGACTCGACGTCGACGGGGAGTTCGGCCCCGTCACCGAGAAGGCACTGCGGCGGTTCCAGGGATGCGCGGACATCACCGTCGACGGCATCTGCGGCGCGCAGACCTGGTCCCACCTGACCCTGTGGGCCAACGGCCCCGACTTCGCCTGCTGACCGTCAGGGTGCACCGGGCCCGTCACGGGAGCACCAGGACGGCGTCTCCCACCGGTCGTTCACCGGCCGCGTCGGACGGGGCGTTGATCACGCGTCCGCCGGTCACCATGGTGGTCGAGCCGCCGCCGTCGAGGTTGAGGGCGTCACGCATGCCCAGGCCCTGGGCCACCGCGGCCGCCTCCGCGATCGACAGGCCGAGGCTCGTGGTGGCCCGGCCGTCGACGGTCGCCAGCAGGATCCGGCCCCGCGCGTCGGCCCCCGCGATCGTGCGGGGGTTCCGCTTGGTCACCCAGCCGTAGTGGAAGCTCGGGTCGCCCGGCCGGACCATGCCGTCCGCGGCGGCGGTGACGTACCGGCGGCCGTCGCGCACCAGCTGGGGGCCGCCGTTGACCACGTGGTCGGCGACCGGTCCCCGCACCCGGCTCCTGGTCCTCAGCGTCTCCCCCGGTACGGCCAGCTCCGCGAGCCACGCCGCCCGCGCGCCGGTCGCCTGGACCGACCGGCTCCCCGGCGGGAGCCCGCCGCCCCGTGGGCTGCGCACCGACGTCACCCGGTCATGGGCGTCGACGACCGCCTCGACGCCCTCCCCGGACGGTGTCGAGGCGCCGAACTCCGGGGTGAACGCGACCAGTTCGCCCGCGTCCACGCATGTCGTGTCGTGCAGCGGGAGGTCGGTGGGGGTGTCGCCGGTGCCTCCGCAGTTGCGGATCAGTCCGGGCACCCGGTTCAGGCCGTCGAGCGGGAGCGTCCTGCCCCGGCCGGAGACGGAGCCGCTCCAGGTGTGGCGGGCCACCGCCGCCCGGTGGCCGTCGGAGGAGAACACCAGCGACGGGCGGCCGTTCACCGGCTCGCTCAGCACCCGGCCGTCGTACACGCCGAGCCCCGCGGGGTCGCCGGGCGCGCCGGCCGCCGGGTCCAGCACGAAGAACCCCGCGTTCACCGCCGCCGTCGCGCCCCGTCGTGCGGCCAGTTCGCTGGTCGTCTCCCTGCGCTCCAGGTCCGGCCCGAAGTCGCCGGCCAGCTCGCCCCG
>NZ_JACADT010000971.1:0-2135 GCF_013421635.1 Streptomyces sp. UH6
ACACCCATCGGCGCCGCGGGGCCACGCCGCCGTCGGGGCCTCACCCGCAGGTGAGGCCGCACCGCAGGCGGAACGAACGCACACCGCCCCGCACCGCGGGAAGCGGTACGGGGCGGTGCGCAGCGGTGCCGGACGCGGCGGAGGTCAGCCGCGGGCGCCGAGCAGGTGCTCCATGGCCAGCTGGTCGAGGCGCTCGAACGCCATGCCACGGGCGGCGGCGGCGTCGACGTCGAACTCCTCGAACGCGGAACGGTCGGCGAGCAGGCCCTCGACGCCGTCGGCGGCGGTCTGCTGGGCCAGCTCGTCGAGGCGGGAGGCGCGCAGGGCCTCCTGGACCTCCGGGTCGGCGCGGAAGGCGAGCGCGCGCTCCTTGAGCAGGAGGTAGTTGCGCATGTTGCCCGCGGCGGACTCCCAGACGCCGTCGAAGTCCTCGGTCCGCGGCGGCTTGAAGTCGAAGTGCTTCGGGCCGTCGTAGTCGGAGCTCTCCAGCAGGTCGACCAGCCAGAACGCCTGGCGCAGGTCACCGGCGCCGAAGCGGAAGTCCTGGTCGTACTTGATGCCGGACTGTCCGTTGAGGTCGATGTGGAAGAGCTTGCCCGCCCACAGCGCCTGGGCGATGCCGTGCGGGAAGTTCAGACCGGCCATCTGCTCGTGACCGACCTCCGGGTTGAGGCCGACCAGCTCGGGGCGCTCGAGGCGGTCGATGAAGGCCAGGGCGTGGCCGATGGTCGGGAGGAGGATGTCGCCGCGGGGCTCGTTCGGCTTGGGCTCGATGGCGAAGCGCAGGTCGTAGCCCTGGGAGACGACGTAGTCACCGAGGAGGTCGAACGCCTCCTTCATGCGGTCGAGGGCGACGCGGACGTCCTTGGCGGCGCCGGACTCGGCACCCTCGCGGCCGCCCCAGGCGACGTAGGTGGTGGCGCCCAGCTCGACGGCGAGGTCGATGTTGCGGATGACCTTGCGCAGCGCGTAGCGGCGGATGTCGCGGTCGTTGGCGGTGAAGCCGCCGTCCTTGAAGACCGGGTGGGTGAAGAGGTTGGTGGTGGCCATCGGCACCTTCATGCCGGTGGCGTCCAGTGCCCCACGGAAGCGCTTGACGATGGCCTCACGCTCGGCGTCGGAGGAGCCGAAAGGTATCAGGTCGTCGTCGTGGAAGGTCACGCCGTGGGCGCCGAGCTCGGCGAGACGCTGCACGGTCTCGACCGGGTCCAGGGCGGGACGGGTGGCGTCGCCGAACGGGTCCTTGCCCTGCCAGCCGACGGTCCAAAGACCAAAGGTGAACTTGTCCTCGGGGGTGGGCTGGATGCTCATGGGGTGGCTCCTTGCTTGAGGTCGACTATTTCGTCAGGCCGGTTTACAAATTAGTATGCATTGACGTCGCTGGGAAGAGACAACCTGGGGCTTCCGCCCGCAAAGGGGTCCGGACCTGCGACCGAACGAGGGACCGCGGCCCCGAGGTCGCGAGTACCACCGTCCACCAGGCAGAATCCGCGTGTCGCGGAACCACAGGGAGAGCCCGATGTCAGCCAGCGAGGGTACGTACGTCGTCGGTGTGGATTCGTCCACCCAGTCCACCAAGGCGCTGGTCGTCGACGTCGCCACCGGGCGCGTCGTGGCGAGCGGCCAGGCCAAGCACACCGTCACCGGCGGCGACCGCCGTGAGAGCGACCCGCGGCAGTGGTGGGACGCGCTGTGCGCGGCGCTGGAGCAGTGCGGCGACGTGGTCCGCGAGGCGAAGGCGATCTCGGTCGGCGGCCAGCAGCACGGCCTGGTGACCTTGGACGCCGCCGGCGACCCGGTCCGCCCCGCGATGCTGTGGAACGACGTCCGCTCGGCGCCGCAGACCCGCCGGCTGATCGAGGAGCTCGGCGGCCCGGACGCGTGGGCCGAGCGCACCGGCTCGGTCCCCAGCACGTCGTTCACCGTGACCAAGTGGGCCTGGCTGATGGAGCACGAGCCGGAGGCCGCCGCCCGCGTCGCCGCCGTGCGCCTGCCGCACGACTACCTGACCGAGCGCCTGACGGGCGAGGGCACCACCGACCGCGGCGACGCCTCCGGCACCGGCTGGTGGGCCTCGGCGACGGAGGAGTACGACGCCAAGACCCTCGAGCACATCGGGCTGGACGCCGCGCTGC
>NZ_JACADT010000972.1:0-2130 GCF_013421635.1 Streptomyces sp. UH6
CCCGGGGCCGGTCTACCGGGAGTCGACGCCCGCCAGGATGCGCGGCTCCAGCTCCGCGTACCGCCGCTCCTGCTCCCGCACCGCGCGGCGGCCCGAGGTCACCGTCCCCAGCCAGCCGAGGGCGAACCCCAGCGGGATCGTCACCAGGCCGGTCGTGGTGAACGGGAACCAGTTGAAGTGGTGTTCCGGCAGGGCCGAGTTGGGATAGCCGGAGACCAGGTTGGTGAACGGCGTGAGCAGGAGCACCGCGGCCGAGCCTCCGATCAGGGTCCACAGCACCCCGCGCCGGGTGTACCGCCGCCAGAACAGGCTGTAGACCAGGGCGGGCGCGATCGCCGACGCGCCCAGGCTGATCGACAGCGTCACCAGCGGCTGGAGGTTCCGGTGCTGCACCAGGGTGGCCAGGACGATCGCCGCGACGCCCACCGCGAGCGCGGCCGTCCGCGCCACCGTCACCTCCCGGCGCGCACCCGGCCGCCCCCGCCCCGCGAACACGTCGTGCGCGATCGAGTTGGCGCAGGCCAGGATCATGCCGGCCACCGAGGAGAGCAGGGTGAGGAACACCGCCGTGGTCACCGTGGTGAACAGCAGCGCCGCCAGGTACGACTCGTCTGCGCCCAGCGCCGCCCGGGAACCCAGCAGGAAGGTGGTGTTGCCCTGCGGGTCCGCCGCCGCGATCGGGCCCCGCCCGACCAGCGCCACCGCCCCGAACCCCACCACGACGACGATCAGCGAGAACAGCGTCACCGAGGAGACCGCCCAGGACATCGACCGCCGGACCTGCCGCGCGTCCTCCGCGGTGAACATGCGCATGGTGATGTGGGGCAGCACCGCCGCGCCCAGCAGGATCGAGAGGTGGATCGACAGCATGTCGAGCCGGGGGAACGGGTGCCCCGCGAACTCCACGCCGGTGCTCAGGAACGCGTCACCGATGCCGCTGCGGGCCGCCGCCGCGTCGAACAGCGCTCCCGGATTCCCGTCGTACCGGGCCAGGAGCACCCCGCAGACCATGACCCCGGAGCCCAGCAGGGCGAAGATCTTGAGGAGCTGGATGAACGCGGTGCCCTTCATCCCGCCGATCGCCGCGTAACTGATCATCAGCACGCCCAGGCCGATCACCATGCCGGTCTCCAGGGCCTCGCTGTCGAAGCCGAGGATGAACGACATGAGCTGTCCGGCCCCGGCGAGCTGCACCAGCATCATCGGGATCAGCGACACGACCGTCACCACGCACGTCGTGATCCGCACCGCGCGGGAGGCGGTGCGCCGGGCCAGTACGTCGCCCATGGTGAACCTGCCGGTGTTGCGCAGTGGTTCGGCCAGCAACAGCATCAGCAGCATCATCGACAGCGCGGTGCTGAGCGCCAGCAGCATCCCGTCGTAGCCGAAGAACGCCACCAGTCCGCAGGTGCCGAGCGCGGTGGCCGCGGAGATGTAGTCGCCCGCGATCGCCATGCCGTTGCGGAACGGGGTGAGGACGCCGTAGCCCGTGTAGAACTCCTGGAGGTCGTCCCGGTCGGGCCCGGTCATGACGCAGAGCAGCAGCGTGATCGAGGCGACGGCGCAGAACGCGACCAGGGACATCGAGTGGGCGGAGAAGTCGTTCACGATCCCTCCCCCCGCGGTGCCCGGACGCGGTCCACCAGGGGGTCGACCCGTCGGTGCGCGGTGTGCTCGTGGGCGAACAGGGCGAGCACGGTCAGCGGAAGGTGGAGCAGGGCGAGCACCAGCCCCAGGCTGAGGCCGCCGCCGAGCCGGGTGTCCGCCAGCGACGGGGCGAACACCGTCAGCAGGACGTACAGCGCGAAGAAGCCCAGCAGGACGAGGCCGGCGGTGCGGCGCTGCCCGCGGTGGGCGGCGCGCAGCGGCTCCAGGTCGTCGGCGTGCCGCCGGGGCGCCGGCTGCGCGTCGAACGGATGGAACGCCTCGTCGTGCGCCGGGAGCCGCCCACCCGGCTCGGGGAACCGGGCCCCGGGTCCCGGGAACGGTCCGCCCGGCCCCGGGAAGGGCTCGTCGGACGGGGCGAACTGCTCGCCGTACGCGGGGAAGTGCTCGCCGGGCAGGGGGAAGTGCTCGCCGGGCGGGGGAAAGTGTTCGCCGGGCCGGGCGGCACGGCGGCCCGGGGAGGGC
>NZ_JACADT010000973.1:0-2127 GCF_013421635.1 Streptomyces sp. UH6
CGGGGAGGCGGGGGCGGAGGACCTGCCCGTCGCCGTCCAGGCCGCGCTGTAGAGCAGCAGCTTGCAGGTGAAGTTGATCCACAGCAGCAAGGCGATCGGCACCCCGAACGCGCCGTACATGCTCTTCGCGGCGACCCCCTGGATGTAGCCGCTCAGCAGCAGCTTCAGCAGCTCGAAACCGGCCGCGCCGATCAGCGCCGCCTCGACCAGGCGCCGCTTGGAGGGGTGGCCCCCGGGCACCGTCCGCAGCACGTAGAGCAGCAGCAGGAAGTCGGCGAGGACGGCGACGGTGAACGCGGCGATCCCCAGCAGCACGCCGCCGGCCCCGCCCTCGTCCAGCCCCAGCTCCCGTGCCAGCCGCCCCACCATGCCGCTGGCGACCGTGGAGATCACCAGCGTGATCAGCACCGCGCCGCCCAGCCCGAACAGCACGCCCAGGTCCTTGGCCTTGGTGAGGAGGATGTTCTCGTCCGGGTCCGGGATCTCCCAGACGGCGCGCAGGCAGCCCCGCAGGGAGTCGACCCAGCTCAGCCCGGTGAACAGCAGCAGGGCACCGGCGATCAGCCCGACCGTGCCCGCGTTGGCGACCAGTTTCTCGATGTCCAGCTGGTCGGAGATCCCCGGCACCTGCTCGGCCAGCTTGTGCTGGAGCGTCCGCTGCTGGGCGGTGGACAGGGTGCCCGCGGCGGCCGCCGCCGCGACCGTGAGCAGCGGGAAGAGCGCGAGGAAGCTGGTGAAGGTCATCGCCGCGGCCAGCCTGGTCCACTTCACCCGGTCCAGCCGCTCGAAGGCGCGCCAGGCGTGGGTCTCCATCAGCCGGGCCGCCCACGGGCCGACGACGGGAAGGTTCTTCAGCCAGTCCATCCCACGACCCCGTTCCCGTTCCCGACTCCGTTGCGGAAGACGAGAGTTCTGGTACCCCAGAACCGGACGGCCGTGCCCAGCAGTATGCCGACTCCCGCGCCGGCGACCAGATCCGCGCGCCGCGAGGTGAGGCCGAGGCAGTAGTGGCTGACGGCGAGACAGGCCAGCTGCGCGGCGGCTCCGGCGGCGTTGACGGCGGTGAAGACGAGCGCCTGCCGCAGCCGTTCCCCCGGACCCGGCGGCGCCGCGGAGGCGGCCCGGCGGTAGGCGCCCAGCGCGTTGCCGGCGTAGGCGACCGCGCAGGCGGCGAGGAAGGCCAGCGCCTTGGCCGGCAGCGGCGGCAGCCCGGCCGGGCCGAGCAGCGCCGTGAACGCGGCCAGGTCCACCAGGTAGGCCAGAAGTCCGGCGGCCGCGAATCCGGCGAGTTCCCGGCGGGTGACCGGGGCGGCGGTCACCAGCCGGTCACCGCCAGCCCGTAGAGCACCGCCCACACCAGGCCGACGGCGGCCAGCGGGCGGTCCCGCAGCACGACGTCCTCCGGTTCGCCGGCGGTGCCCCGGTCGGCGAAGACGGCGTAGCGCAGGACGCCCAGGATGAAGGCGATCATGGACAGCTGCCGCCAGGGCAGCAGCCCGGTCTGCGGGACGCCGCCGGTCTCCAGGGCCCACAGGCAGTAGCCGAGGACCGCGCCGCCCGCCGCCAGCTGCCACACGAACCGCAGGTAGCCGGGCGTGTACTCGGTGAGCAGGGCCCGGGTGGCCCCGCGCTCGCCGGCCATCTCGACGGCCTCGGAGTAGCGCTTGGCGGAGACCATGAAGAGCGCGCCGAAGCCGGTGGTGATGAGGAACCAGCGGGAGAGCGGGATGTCCATGGCGATGCCGCCGGCCATGGCCCGCATCAGGAAGCCGGCGGCGACCACCGCCAGGTCGACCACCAGCACCCGCTTGAGCCGCAGGCAGTACGCGAACTGCATCACCACGTAGGCCGCCAGCACCGCCGCGGTCAGCGGCGGACAGAGGAGCACGGCGGCCAGCGGGGCCCCCACGGCGAGCCCGCACCCGGCCGCGTAGGCGACCGGCACCGGCACCTGTCCCGCGGCGACCGGCCGGTGCCGTTTGACCGGGTGGGCACGGTCGGCGTCGACGTCACGGGCGTCGTTGACCAGGTAGACGGCGGCCGAGCAGGCCGTGAAGAGGACCAGGACCAGTGGCAGCCGCATCAGCGCGGCCGGGGTGAGGAGCTGGCCCGCGGCCGCCGGGGCGG
>NZ_JACADT010000974.1:0-2121 GCF_013421635.1 Streptomyces sp. UH6
ACCGCGCCCTCGACGCCCTCCAGCGGCTGGCCGACCTGGTCGCCGCGATCGACGGTCTGGGGCCGGTCGCGCAGCGCGCCGTCCGCGCCCACCTCCGCCGTTCCGTCGCTCGCCCGGTGAGGTCGTCCCGCTCGGCCGAATGAGCGCATTCGCGCGCCACGCCGACCGACACGCCGAAGCGCCGGGAACCTCGCCCGACACCACGGTTCCCGGGCCGTCGCCCGTTCTCCGCACCCCCGGAGCCCGTTCCCGCGACCGCCCACGCCCGGACGCGCCCAAGTCGACAGCTCCCGGAATATCCACTTTTGTGTGGATAGCATCTTGTCCGGTTCCGATCGCCGATCTTCGATCTCCGAACCCCGAGCTTCGATCTTCGATCCCCGAAGCGCGGATTCGATCATTGGAGGGTGCTGTGCTGCCGGAGGGCTACGACTACGACACCCATAGCCGACTGGCGGGGCCGCTCACCGAGCCACCCGCCGACGGGCCCTACCGGGTGCGGTACACCTCCCTGCTCTCGCGTGAGCCCCACCGCATGGGAGCGGTCGCCATGATGGCGCTCGCGCCGCTGCTCACCGGCCTGCTGCTGGTCTATCTGGTGTGGCCCTCCCACTGGGTGGAGCGGGACGAGAGCCAGACCCTGCTCGCCGTCCTCGACATCGCCATGCTGACCGGGATCGGCCTGATCGAGTTCTTCATGGTCGTGAACGTCTTCTCCGTCGCCCACGCCACGATGGTCGCCCGCGACCCGGTGCCCGTGACCCCCGAACCCGGCACCCGGGTCGCCTTCATCACCACCTACGTGCCCGGCAAGGAACCGCTGTCGATGCTCCGCGCCACCCTCGAGGGCGCGACCCGCATCACCCACGACGGCCGGGTCGACGTCTGGCTCCTCGACGAGGGCGACGACCACGAGGCCAAGGCCCTCTGCCGGGAGCTGGGCGTCCGCCACTTCTCCCGCAAGGGCGTCGACCGCTGGAACCGCCCCACGGGCCACCACAAGGCGAAGACCAAGCACGGCAACTACAACGCCTGGCTCGACGCCCACGGCGACGAGTACGACTTCTTCGCCTCCGTCGACACCGACCACATCCCGCTCCCCAACTTCCTGGAACGGATGACGGGCTACTTCCGCGACCCCGACGTGGCGTTCGTGGTCGGCCCCCAGGTGTACGGCAACTACACCAACCCCGTGACCAAGGCCGCCGAGTCGCAGCAGTACCTCTTCCACGCGCTGATCCAGCGGGCCGGCAACCGCTACCGGGCGCCCATGTTCGTCGGCACCAACAACGTCGTGCGGATCTCCGCCGTCAAGCAGATCGGCGGCCTGTACGACTCCATCACGGAGGACATGGCCACCGGCTTCGAACTGCACCGCACCCGCAACCCGCTCACCCGGCGGCGCTGGCGCTCCGTGTACACCCCCGACGTCCTCGCGGTCGGCGAGGGTCCGACCTCCTGGACCGACTTCTTCACCCAGCAGATGCGCTGGTCCCGCGGCACCTACGAGACGCTCTTCAAGCAGTTCTGGAAGGCGCCGTTCACCATGCCCTACGGGCGTCTGTTCCAGTACTCGCTGATGGTCTGCTACTACCCGATGACCGCGGTCAACTGGTTCCTGGGCGTCTTCAGCTGTGTCCTGTTCATGTGGTTCGGCGCCTCGGGCACCTCGGTCTCCACGTCGGTCTGGCTGATGCTCTACAGCGACGCCGCCGCACTGCAGATCGGCCTCTACCTCTGGAACCGGCGGCACAACGTCTCGCCGCACGAACCCAAGGGGTCCGGCGGCCTCGCCGGGATGGCGATGTCGGCCATCTCCGCGCCGATCTACCTGAAGTCCTTCACCGCGGCCCTGCTGCGCCGCCCGTGCCGGTTCGTGGTCACCCCCAAGGGCGGTGACAGCAGCGCGGACCGGCTGCTCACCTTCCGGGTCCACCTGTTCTGGGCCATGGTGCTCGTCGCCTCGCTCGTCGCCTCGCAGGCCTTCGGCCACACGCACGCCGCGATGCGGACCTGGGCGGTGCTGGCGCTGGTGATCGCGCTCTCGCCGGTGGCGATCTGGTGCCGCACGGTGGCCGCCGAGTCCCGCCGCCGCAGGGCGGCGGCCCCGGTGGCCGTGCC
>NZ_JACADT010000975.1:0-2115 GCF_013421635.1 Streptomyces sp. UH6
TCGTGCCGCAGCGGCACGTCGTCACCGTCGATGTCCAGCGGCACGCCCGCGGCCGTGAGGGCGCGCCGCACCACCGGCAGGGACCGCGAGCCGGCCCTCACCAACACCGCCATCTCCGACCACGGCACGCCGTCCTCCAGGTGGGCGCGGCGCAGGATGTCGGCGACATTGGCCAGCTCCGTACCGGCGGTCGGGTAGGTGTACACCTCCACCGAGCCGCCCTCACGGTCGGGGACCAGCTCACGGTGGGCACGCACCTTCTCGGCGGGAAGCCTGGTCAGCGGCATCCGCCGGGTGAGCAGCCGGGTCGCGGCGAGCAGACCGGCCCCGGCCCGCCGCGAGGTGCGCAGCACCTCGACCGGCGCCGGGCGGCCGTCGGCCCGGGGGAAGACGTGCGGGAAGTCGAGGATGCCGTTCACGTCGGCGCCGCGGAAGGCGTAGATCGACTGGTCGGGGTCGCCGAACGCGACCAGGGTGCGGCCGCCCCCGGCCAGCGCCCGCAACAGCCGGACCTGGGCCGGGTCGGTGTCCTGGTACTCGTCGACCAGGACGGCGTCGTACTCGGCGGCGAGCCGGGTGCCCACCTCCGGGCGGTTGGCCAGCAGCACCGCCCGGTGCACCAGCTCCGCGTAGTCGACGACGCCCTGGAGGTCGAGGACGTCCAGGTACTCGGCGAGGAACGCCGCGGCGGCCCGCCAGTCGGGCCTGCCTATCCGGCGGGCGAAGGCGTCCAGCGCCGCCGGGTCGAGTCCGAGCTCACGGCTGCGCGCCAGCACGGCGCGCACCTCGTCGGCGAAGCCGCGGGTGGTGAGGCAGGCCCGCAGGTCGTCGGGCCAGCGGACATGGGACAGACCCAGCCGCTCCAGTTCCGGCTGACCGGCCAGCAGCTCGCGCACCGTGACGTCCTGCTCGGGACCGGAGAGCAGGCGCAGCGGCTCGGCGAAGAGCCCGCTCTCCTGGTGGGCGCGGACCAGCGCGTAACAGAAGGAGTGGAAGGTGGTGGCCTGCGGCGCCCGGGCCGCGCCGACCCGCGCCGCCATCCGGTCCCGGAGTTCCATGGCGGCCTTGCGGCTGAACGTGAGCACGAGTATCCGCGCCGGGTTCGCGCCACGGGCGATGCGGGCGGCCACCGACTCCACCAGCGTGGTCGTCTTCCCCGTGCCCGGACCGGCCAGGACGAGCAGCGGCCCCGAGCGGTGCCCCACCACCGCGCGCTGCGCCGCGTCGAGCCGCGGCGGCTCCGGCACGGCGACCGGCGTGCGGACCAGCCGGTACCCGCCGTCGGCCGCCCGCCGCGCCTGACGGCGGGGCGGTGACGCGGTGGTGGTGGGAATGCTCATGGTTCGCCGGTCCTGGTGGTGCGGAGTCGGTGGTACGGAATCGGTGGAGCGGAATCTTTGGTGTGAGCGGAGTCGGTGATACGGAATCGACGGGGGCGGAACCGACCGGTGCGGGTCCGCGAGGCGGAACCGACCGATCGGTGGACGCGCACGGAAGGTCCTGGAGGAGCCGGCGCGCATGCGGTCGACTGTCGAACGTACGGCATCGCGGGGGCGTGCCCGTGCGAGTCCACGCCCACCGGGATTCACCCGGACGGAGCAGCAGCGGGCCGGTCAGCCCTCCGGCAGGTCCTCCGGCAGGTCCTCCGGCACGTACCCGGGAGGCCCGTCCGGCTCCGGCGCCCCGCGCCCACCGGACCCACTGTGACCTCCGGCACGTCCCGTGTCCGCTCCGGCCGGAGTGCCGTCCCACCGGGCCCGCCGCATGTCGAGCCGCGGCAGCGACCCCCGGGAGGCGCCGGTGGCCTCCCGCAGCGGAGTGCCCTCGTCCCGGTAGTGGCCCAGCGCCCGCAGCTCGTGGCCGGGCAGCAGCACCCCGTCGGACCGGACGACCCGCCACCACGGCACGGCGCTCCCGTAGAGCGCCATCACCCGCCCCACCTGACGCGGGCCGCCCTCACCGAGCCATTCGGCGACGTCCCCGTAGGTCATCACCCGGCCCGGAGGGATCCGTTCCGCGACGTCCAGCACCAGCTCCGCGTAGTCGGGGAGTGCGGCGCCGGACCGCTCCTCGTCACTCATCCGTCCCATCCTGCCGCACCCCTCCGACACGCCC
>NZ_JACADT010000976.1:0-2083 GCF_013421635.1 Streptomyces sp. UH6
AAAAAACGTCTCCACCGCCCTGCGGGTGCTGCGCCGTGAACTGCCCGACGAGCTGGCCGCCGCGGCCGCCGGCCAGGAGGACGAACTCGCCCGCCTGCTGCCGGAGCTGGGCGACGCCGTGCCCGGACGCCACGACGACGAGGGCATGGCCCGCCTCTTCGAGCTGATCGCCCGCCTGCTGGAGGACCTCTCCGCCGCCCGGACCGTCGTCCTCGTCATCGAGGACCTCCACTGGGCCGACACCTCCACCCGCCACCTCCTCGCGTACCTGCTGCGCACCCTGCGCACCGGCCGTCTGCTGGTCCTCGCCACCTACCGCTCCGACGACGTCCACCGCCGCCACCCGCTGCGCCCGCTCCTCGCCGAACTGGACCGCCTGCGCACCGTGCGCCGGGTCGAGCTGGCCCGCTTCAGCCGCGACGAGGTGGCCCGCCAGCTGACCGGCATCCAGGGCGCCGCGCCCGCCTCCGACCGCGTCGACGACATCTACCGCCGCTCCGACGGCAACGCCTTCTTCGTCGAGGAACTCGCCTGCTCGGACAGTGCCGAATCACTGCACGACCTGCTGCTGGTGCGCGTCGAGCGGCTCCCCGACGAGGCCCAGCGGGTGGTGCGGATCCTCGCCGAGGCCGGTTCCTCGGTGGAGCACCGCCTGCTCGCCGCCGTCGTCGAGCTGCCCGAGGACCGGCTGGACGAAGCGCTGCGGGCCGCCGTCGGCGCCAACCTGCTGCTCGCCGAGGTGGAGGGGAACTGCTACCGGTTCCGCCACTCCCTGGTCCGCGAGGCCGTCGCCGACGACCTGCTGCCCGGCGAGCGGGCCCGGATCAACCGACGCCTCGCCGAGGCGCTGGAGGCCGACCCCACCCTGGTCGCCCCCGACCGGCGCGTCACCCGGCTGGCCGGCTACTGGTACTGCGCCCACGACGCCGCCAAGGCGCTGCCCGCCGTGCTGGAGGCCGCCCTGGAGGCGAGCTGCCGGCGTGCCTACGCGGAGCAGCTGCAGCTGCTGGAGCGGGCGCTGGAGCTGTGGGACATCGCGCCGCCGGAGGTCCGGGGCGGGCTGCGGGAGGCCGAGTTCGAGGACATGCTGCTGCTCGGCCCCGGCGAGCGGTCCGAGGGGTTCGACTACATCGACCTGCTCTCGCAGGCCGCGATCGCCGGCCGGCTGTGCGGGGAGCGGGACCGGGCGCTGAAGCTGGCCCGGCGGGCCCTGAAACTGCTGGACGAGAACCGGGACCCGCTGCGTGCCGCCTGGTTCTGGAACCAGACCTCGCTGCTGGTCCAGGCGCTGGCACGCGGTGACGGGCGGGCCGAACTCGACAAGGCGCGGGAGCTGACCCGCGGGCTGCCCCCGTCCGGGGTGCGCGCCTGGGTGCTGGCGCACTCGGCGGCCTGGGCGATGGTCCGCCACCAGGGGCCGGAGGCGATCGCCTCCGCCGAGCACGCCGTCGAGTACGCCCGCATGCTCGGCGCGCTGCCCGCCGAGCTGAACGCCCGGGCCACCCTGGGCTGCCTGCGCTTCCACTCCGGAGACGTGGCCGGGGGACTGCGGGAGCTGTACGCGGTCAAGGAGGAGGCGATCGCCGCCGGGCTGGCCGACCAGGCCGCCCGGGTGTACGTGAACCTGCCGTCGGAACTGGAGTCGGTGGGCCGGTACCGGGAGGCCGTGGCGATGCTGGAGGAGGGCGCCGCCTTCACCAAGCGCAACGGCCTGGTCGTCTCCCGGGCCTGGGTGCACGCCAACCTCGCCGAGGCGCTGTACTCGGTGGGCGACTGGGACGACGCGCTGCGGGCCGACGAGAAGACCCAGCGGATCGGGCACGCCGCGAAGCCGCAGGGGATAGGCCGCCTGATCTCCGCCCTCGTCGCGCTGCACCGGGGCGAGGTCGAGGAGGCGTCGGGCCTGCTGGAGGAGGCGCGGGAGCTGTTCGGCACCAGTGACCGGCTGCCGCAGGAGTCCCTTCCGATGGCCCGCACCAGGCTGCTGCTGGCCTCGGCCCACGGCCGGACCGAGGAGGCGCGGGCCGTCCTGCTGGCCGCGCTGGACGCCGGGCTGCCGCCGGGGGCGGTCGTCTACAGCTGG
>NZ_JACADT010000977.1:0-2108 GCF_013421635.1 Streptomyces sp. UH6
CGCCCGCCGTCGGTCCCGCGCAGCTCCACGCGGGCGTCCAGCGCCGCCAGCGCCACCGCCATGTCCGACGGATGGGTGGCGACGCAGTGCGGGGAGTGGCCCAGCACCGCGTGATCGCGGTGCACGCCCTCGCGGGCCCCGCAGCCGCTGCCGGGCTCGCGCTTGTTGCACGGCTTGGAGAGGTCCTGGAAGTACGGGCACCGGGTGCGCTGGAGCAGGTTCCCGCCGGTGGTGGCCGCGTTGCGCAACTGACCGGAGGCGCCGGAGAGCAGCGCCCGGGACAGGGCCGGCCAGCCCTCCACGACCAGCGGGTGGGCCGCCAGGTCGCTGTTGCGGACGGTGGCGCCGATCCGCAGCGAACCGTCCGGCAGTTCCTCCACCGTGTCCAGCGGAAGCCGCGAGACGTCCACCAGCGCTGCCGGCCGTTCCACGCCCAGCTTCATCAGGTCGACCAGATTGGTGCCGCCGCCCAGGTAGCGGGCGCCCGGCGTGGCCGCCCAGGCGGCGGTGGCCTCCTCGGCCGTGCGGGCGCGGACGTAGTCGAAGGTCCTCACGGGATCACGTCCTCGACCGCCTCGACGATGCGCGGGTACGCCCCGCAGCGGCAGAGGTTGCCGCTCATCCGTTCACGGATCTCCGACGCCCCGAGCGGCACCGGATCCCCCGCCCGCACACCCGGACCGGTCACCGCCGACGGATGCCCGGCCGCGGCCTCGGCCAGCGCACCCACGGCCGAACAGAGCTGCCCGGGGGTGCAGTAACCGCACTGGAAGGCGTCCCGCTCCAGGAACGCCCGCTGCAGCGGGTGCAGCTCGCCGTCCGGGCCGGCCAGCCCCTCCACCGTGGTCACCTCGCTGCCGTCCAGGGTGACGGCGAGCAGCAGACAGCTGTTCACCCGCCGCCCGTCGACCAGTACCGTGCAGGCGCCGCACTGGCCGTGGTCGCAGCCCTTCTTGGCCCCGACCAGGTCCAGGTCCTCACGCAGCAGGTCCAGTAGCACCCGCCGGTTGTCGACCGTCAGCGTGTGCTCCCGGCCGTTGACCGTGAGGGTGGTGCGGGAGGCCGGGCCGTTCGCGGGGCCGCTCACCGGGACCGCTCGTCCTCGTCCGGGACCCGGTGCACGGCGGCCTCCTCGGCGGAGGCGGCGCCGCCGCTGATGCCGACGTCCTCCGCGATCATGTCCTTCTCCGCGTCCTCCCGCGCGCCCTCGTCCGGGGCCACCAGACGTCCCGCGCGCTCCTCCCCGACCTGGTCGTCGAGGGGCTCGCCCTCGCCGCCCGGCAGGTCGCCCACCCCGTCGCCCTCCGCCGGGGGCTCGGAGGCCGGGTCGGGCCGCTCCTCGGCCAGCCGCTCGTCGAGGCTCTCGCCCTCGCGCTGCTCACGGGCGGTGGTGCCGTGGCTGTCCACCCCCAGCGGCCGCTCCGGAGGCGAGTAGCCCTCGTCGTAGGGCTCGGTCTCCCGCTCGTTGAGGGTGTCCTCCGGGTCCAGGACGCCGTCGTCCTCGCGCCCCTCCGGGCCGTCCTGCGGCTGGTACACCTCGTCGCCGAACTCCTGGCCGCCGGCGTTCTCGTCCATCGCGTCACTCGGGTCAGTCATGGGGACCACGTATCCAGCCCCGGTCGGCTGACACCCCCCGGCCACGGCCGCCACCCGGACGCCCCGCCCCGCCGCGATCGATCATGGCAAGGAACCGATCCCCATGCGTGCATGTTCCAAATGAAAATGCCAAAGCCCCGAACGGGGGGCGGCACATTCCGTAGTCTCTGGTCGCGTCCGCGGACAGATGAGCAGTGGGGGAGGGGATTCGGCGTGCCCGGAATCGACGAGAGCCTGCTGGAGGCCATGCGGCTGCCGGGGGCACGGGGCGCCGCACTGGTCGACTGGATCAGCGGACTCTCCCTGGGCGCGGCCGGCGAGGCGCCGGGCAGCGATCCGGACGCCGCGGCCGCCGAGGTCGCCGAGGTGGCCCGGATCAGTGCCGAGCACCGCGTCTTCGCCCCGGCCGACGCCCTCGCGGGCGCGGGCACGGAGCGGGGCGGGGCCGGTGACGCCGGCCAGGAGCCCCCGGTCGAGGACGTGATCGTGACCACCGCCTCGGCCTACCACGT
>NZ_JACADT010000978.1:0-2107 GCF_013421635.1 Streptomyces sp. UH6
GTGCCGGCCACCTCGGGGATGGCGCCGCCGGTGGTGGCGACCAGCGGGGTGCCGGTGGCCATGGCCTCGGCGGCGGGCAGCGAGAAGCCCTCGTAGAGCGAGGGCACGCAGGCGACCTCGGCGGAGCGGACCAGGTCGACGAGTTCGGCGTCGGTGATGCCCTTGACGAACTCGACGGCGCCCTCGAGGCCGTAGCGTTCGATGGCCTGGGCGACGGGGCCGTCCTCGGCACGCCGGCCGACGACGACCAGGTGGGCGTCGGGCTGTTCGGTGCGCAGCTTGGCGAGCGCCTCGACGAGGAAGACCAGGCCCTTGAGGGGCACGTCGGCGCTGGAGGTGGTGACGATCCGGCCGGGCACCCGGGGGACCGACGGGTCGGGCGAGAACAGCTCGGTGTCGGCGCCGATGTGCACGACGTGCACCCGCTCGGGGCGGACGCCGAGGTGGTCGACGATCTCCTGCCGGGAGGTGCCGGAGACGGTGAGCACGGAGGGCAGGCGGCGGGCGACCCGCTTCTGCATCCGGGTGAAGGCGTACCAGCGGCGCACCGACAGGCGGCGCTTCCAGTCGTCGGCGGCGTCGAGCTCGAGCTGCCGGTCGACGGTGATGGGGTGGTGGACGGTGGTCACCAGGGGGGCGCCGAGGTCGCCGAGCTGGCCGTAGCCGAGGGTCTGGTTGTCGTGGACGACGTCGAAGTCGCCGCGGCGGGCGCGCAGCAGGCGGCGGGCGCGCAGCGAGAAGGTGAGCGGCTCGGGGAAGCCGCCGGTCCACATGGTGGAGACCTCGAGGGCGTCGACCCAGTCCCGGTACTCCTCGCGGCGCGGGGTGCGGAACGGGTCGGGCTGCCGGTACAGGTCGAGGCTGGGCAGCTCGGTCAGGGAGAGCCCGGCGAGATCCTCGCCCTCGTCGAGGACCGGGTACGGCTGGGAGCCGATCACCTCCACGGTGTGGCCGAGCCGGGCCAGTTCGCGGGACAGGTGGCGCACGTAGACGCCCTGTCCGCCGCAGAACGGATTGCCCTTGTAGGTGAGGAGCGCGATGCGCAGAGCCGGCTGACCGTCGGCGGCCATGGCCTCAGCGGTCACTCTCGGCCCCCTTCTCCTGAACTGTCCCGCGAGGTTACGTCGCGGCGGCCACCAGCAACAAGTCTCGGACGATCACCGGCGATCACTGTTGATCACACAACGACTGTCCGAATCTACCCGCTGGTAGCGGCACTGTGGGAAGTCTGCCAGGTGATGCTCGCCACGGCGTCGGCGGCCCCGACGTCCCTGCTGACGTGGGGAGATGTCCGGATCTCGCACCACGGCCACGGACGCGCGCCGGCTCAGGCCGGCTGGAGCCCGGCCACCTCCCGGACGGTGGCGCCCGCCCGGCCGAGGAGGGCGATCTCACGCTCCGTCATGGCCGGGTCCGAGGTGCGGAGCCGGAGCGCCTCCTCCAGTTCCTCCGGATCGAGGCGGGCGGAGGGGGCGGCGAGCAGGGCGGCCAGCACGTCCCGCATGACCGCGGTCCGCTTCGGGTTCGCGGCGCCGGTCCGGGCGAGGATCACCGCGGTCATCGCCCGGTCGAGCCCGGGGTGCCCCTCGGCGGCGGTGCTCCAGTCGATGACCCGGGGGCCGGACGAGGTGAGGATGACGTTCTCCGGGTGCAGGTCGAGGTGGAGGATGCGCTCCCGCGGGTCCGCCGACCACCGGGCGGGCAGCGAGTGGAGTCCGGTGAGCAGCAGGGCGAGGGTGGCGCCGGCCTCCTGCGGGGTGATGAGCCCGGCGAACAGCGCCCCGGTCATCGTGGGGCCGTCGAGCCGCTCCATGACCAGGTCGGTGGCGGGCGAGTTCTCCCGGGGGCGCACCACGGGCACGGGGTAGCCGCAGCGGTGGAGGTAGGCCATCAGGGCCCGCTCGGCCTCCGCGTCGCCGAGGCCGGCGTCGCGGTACCTGCGCAGGACCCACCGCTCGTCGACCACGTACACGTCGGCAGTGCGGCCGACCCCGATCAGCACCATTCGGGGAATCCTGCCGGACCGTCCGGCCCGGGTCGAGGGCCTCTTGGCCCTGTTTGCCCTCGCCATGGCCGGATATATGCCCCCGTTGCCGCCGTGTCCGCC
>NZ_JACADT010000979.1:0-2105 GCF_013421635.1 Streptomyces sp. UH6
CTGTCACCGCCCAAGTGGGCACTTCTGGTGGACGAATGACCGGAAGAGCCACGACGTTCCGAAGTACAGAGTGAGGACGGTGGCCCGATGTCGGCCTCGGAGACCGGCGGCGCGCTGAGCCGCCGCAGACTGCTGAGCCTTTCCGCGGCCGGGGCCGGCGTGCTCGCCGCCTCGGGGCTGCTCGGGGCGTGCGCGCCGCAGGCCGCCGACCAGGGCGACTCGGGCAAGGGCGGGGCCGAGGGCGCCGACGTGCCGGTCGGCGAGCTGACCTTCGCCCTGCCGTCCTCCATCTCCTCGCTGGACGTCGGCCGTGAGTCAGGCGTGCTGAACTACCTGGTGGCCACGCTGGTCCAGGAGTCGCTGCTGTCGGTGACGCCGGCCGGCGACCTGAAGCCGGGCCTGGCCACCGCCTGGAAGCAGCCGGACGCCACCACGTACGTCTTCACGCTCCGCCGCGGCGTCGTCTTCAGCGACGGCACCCCCTTCACCGCCGCCGACGTGGTCGCCTCGGTCGAGGAGATCCGCGACCCGGAGAACGCCTCCGTGCTGGCCTACGCCTTCGCCGGGGTGAAGTCCGTCGAGGCCACCGGCCCGCACGAGGTCACCGTCCGGCTCAAGGCCGCGGACGGCGCGTTCCTGTGGAGCGTCGCCCCGGGCTGCCTGCCGATCGGCGGCGAGAAGTTCCTGCGCGCCAACCGCGGGAAGATCGGCACCGAGAAGACCCTGCTGCTGGGGACCGGCCCGTACCGGATCACCGAGTTCGCCGCCGACAGCCACGTGCTGCTGGAGAGCAACCCGCGCTGGTGGGGCGAGAAGCCCGCGGCCGGCAAGCTCAAGCTCTCCTTCGTGCCGGACGCAGGGACCCGCCTGGTGGCCATGAAGTCCGGCGAGGTGGACGGCGCGCTCGCGCTCGCCTCCGACGAGACCGAGGGCTGGGGTTCGGCCGCCGAGGTCGGCTACACCGCGGACCGCTCCGTGGTCTCGCTCGCCTTCGACACCTCCAAGGCCCCGTGGAACGACCCGCACGTGCGCCGCGCCGTCGCGCACGCCGCCGACCGCGCGGGCATGGTCGAGGGCATCCTCCAGGGCAAGGCGGAGATCGCCAACGCCCTGGTGTCCCCGGCCATGTGGGGCGACCTGATGCCGGCCGACGAGGTGCGCGCCGCCTACGCGCAGATCCCGGAGTACGCCTTCGACCTGGACAAGGCGCGCGCGGAGCTCGAGAAGTCGAAGCACGCGGACGGGTTCACCGCCGAGCTGCACTACCCGGCGAGCGGACCCCAGGTCGGCAAGGCGGCCCTGGCGCTGGCCGACTCGCTGAAGAAGCTCGGCATCACCCTGAAGGTCAAGGAGATCACCCTCGAGGCCTGGGTGAACGAACTCGGCTCCGGCAAGCAGCCGCTGCAGTTCCTCTGGTACTTCCCGGTCACCGGCGACCCGGCGGAGCTGGCCGACGCCTACCTGAACGCGGCGGCCACCGCCACCAACATCGCCCACTACGACGAGCCGGCCGTCAACAAGGCCCTCGACGGGGCCAGGACGGACACCGACCCGGCGAGCCGCGGCAGGAAGCTGATGACCGCGGTCACCACGGCCGCCGGCGACCTGCCCTACCTGCCGCTGTGGTGGGCGCAGACCGCGACCGCGCTCTCCCGGGACATCGTCCTCCAGGAGCCCGGCCCGTTCGCCTTCGTCGGCCCCTGGGCGACCCGCATCCGCAAGGCTGCCTGACCCCCCTCCCGGGGAGCCCTCCCCGGCTCCCCGACCGGTGGGCGGGGACGACGGCCCCCGCGCCGTCCCCGCCCACCCGTTCGTTCCCACGACTACACACGGACCCCGCATGCTTCCCCCCGCCGCCCCTTCCCCGTCCCCGGACCGGCCCACGGCACACGCCGTGCGGCGGGTGCGGGAGGCCATGCTGCGGCTGGTCCACCCCGCCGAGGCCCGCGTCAGCCCCGACGGGGCCACGGTGGCGGTGACCGCCATGGGGCCGGACCACACCCGCATCGTGCTCACCCCGGCGACGGAACGTCCCTCCGCCGGGGACGTCTCCCTGGCCGCCGACGACGGCACGACCTGGCGCCACACCCCGCGCTGGCTCCCCG
>NZ_JACADT010000098.1:0-10762 GCF_013421635.1 Streptomyces sp. UH6
CGGGGGCCGGGCTGACCGGGAAGGTGTCGGCCGCGCGGTGGAGCGCCCGGGCGAGCCGCATGTCGTCGTCGTTCACCGTCGGGCCTCCTCCTGCACGGCCTCGCTCCGCTGCGGAGGGACGGCGCCGGGGTCGCATCCGGTCACGGCCGGCTCGGCACGGAGCTTGCGCAGGGCGCGGGCGGCGTGGCTGCGCACCGTGCCCACCCTGGTCCCCAGGAGCGCGGCGACCTCGCTCTCACTGCGGTCCTCCAGGTAGCGCAGGACGACGACCGCCCGCTGTCGCTGCGGCAGCCGGGCCAGGGCCGCCATGAGCGCGGAATGCTCGGTGATCGAGTCGGTCCTCTCCGATGCGGCCGCCTCGGGGAAGCGGTTGGTCAGCCACTCCCGGGCCCGTGGCACGCGCAGCCGGTCCCGGTTGGCGTTGATCATGATGCGCCAGACGTAGGCGTCGGGATCGTCGCTGCGTCTCACCCGTTCCCATCGGGCATACGCCTTCGCCAGGGCTGTCTGCACCAAGTCCTCCGCGTCGTGGTGGTGTCCGGTGAGCAGGTGAGCGGTCCTGAGCATCCGGTGCCAGCGGCTGACCATGAATGCCCGGAACTCCGCTTCCGCGTCGGTCTTCACTCGGGTCCTCTGTTCGCCGTGTCCGGCCCCCGTCCGCCGTACTGCCCCGGTGCGCGATGCACCGGGGCAGTACGGAAGGCTCCGGTCACGGGGTCTGCGGTCGCGGTCAGCGTCCGGCCGGGAACATGTCGTACGCCAGGGTCGCCAGGACCTCGCCGTCAGGACCGTACGCGGTGACCGTGACGGTTCCCTGCGGTGTCCCGGAGCCGGCGGCGTCGAGGTAGTAGGTCCCCCAGCCCGGTCTGCCGGGCAGGCTCAGCACCCCCGCGTCCCGTTCGGCGCCGTCGGCCGTGCGCACGGTTATCCGGGAAGGCGGGGTGCTGGTGCGCCACGCGCCGGTGTACAGCACGTCGGCCCCGTCGACGGTGGTGCCGCCGCTGAGGCTCTCGGGCCGGATGTCGTCCCCCACCATCTGCCGGGCCTGCTCGACCGCTTCACGCACGTCGGTCCAGGCCACGACGTAGTTCTGCCGCCCCTCGGGCAGCAGGGCCATGACGGCGCCCTGTCCGATGCCCACCGGCTGGTACGGCTGCACGATCCGCGGCCCCGGGGCCGTCGTCGCACGGTCAGGGGCCTTCGCCGGTGCCGCCGCGTCCGCCGTGGCCGGCACCTGGGTGGCATGCCCGGCCGTCCGGTCCACGGCCACGGCCACCCCGGCACCGCCCGCCAGCACCACGGCCGTGGCGCCCACCGTGGCGAGCCGCCTCCATCCGCGCCTGATCTCCATCTGATGTTCCTCCTGCGAGTCCCGGTGATGCGTCTGTCGAACTCCTTGCACCACTCAGACGGACGCAGGGCCTCACATCTATGTCCTGCCGGGCGACTTTTCCGTGGAGTGGGCGGACCCTGCACGTGCCGGACGCCTGCCTTCGTCGCCGAGCGCGCCGAGCGGCTCCCGGCTCCGGCCCGCGCCCCGTGTCACGATGCCTTCATCGCCGCCCGCACCGTGAAGGACCGCCGTGAGCCCGAGCCCCGTCGTCCTGCGCAATGTCCGGCTCGTCGACGGGACCGGCGCCCCGCCGGTCCCCGACGGCGTGCTCGTCGTCGACGGCCCCGTCATCCGTTGGTGCGGTCCCGCCCAACAGATGCCCGACGATCCTGCCCTGCGTGAGGCGACCGGTGTGGACCTGGCCGGGCGGACCGTCTGCCCGGGGTTCATCGACGCTCACGTCCACTTCGCTCTGCCCGGCCCCGTGGAGAACCCGCTGACCGGGGCCGGAGAACTCGTCACCTACCGGACGCTGAAGGTGATCGAGCGGCTGCGGACCACCTTGCACAACGGAGTGACCACAGCGCGCGACCTCATGGGCCTCGACGCGGGCTTCCGCCGCGCCGTGGCCGAGCGACGCATTGCCGGACCCCGTCTCCTGGTCGCGGTGAGCATGCTCAGCCAGACCGCCGGTCACGCAGACTTCCGCCTGCCTGGCGGCGTCGACGCACTCGCCGCCGCCGTCGCGTTCCCCGGCAGCCCTCCCGGAATCGTCGACACCGTGGACGACATCCGCGTCCGGGTGCGGGCCCTTGTCGCAGCCGGCGCCGACTGCATCAAGCTCGCCGCCAGCGGAGGCGTCACCTCCCCGCACGACCAGCCCGATTGGCTCGGGCTGCGGCCCGAGATGATCCGTGCCGCCGTCGAAGAGGCCGACGCCTACGGGGGCCTGCCCGTCGCGGTGCACGCGATCGGAGAACCCGGTATCGCCGCCGCCGTCCATGGCGGGGTCCGCAGCGTCGAGCACGGCTACGCCCTGACCGACGAGCTCGGGGCGGTCATGGTGGAGCGCGGTCAGTTCCTCGTGCCGACCCTGCTGGAGACCATGGCCACGCCCGATCCCGCCCAGGTACCGCCGGCCGTGCACGCCAAGGCCGAGCGCTGGCACCGCATCGCGCAGGAGTCCGTCGCCCGCTCCGTCGATGCCGGAATCCGCGTGGCCATGGGTACCGACGCGGGCCTCATCGCCCCGCACGGACAGAACCTCAAGGAACTCGGTCTCCTCGTCCGGATCGGCGGCATGACCCCGCTCCAGGCCATCAGGGCCGCCACCGCCGACGCCGCCGAGCTGTGTGGGGTCGGCGACATCACCGGAAGCCTCGTGGCGGGCAAGGCGGCCGACATCGTCGTCTGCGGCCGGGACCCTCTCGCCGACATCGACGGCCTCGCCACGCCGTCGCTCATTCATGCCGTGATCAAGGAGGGACGGATCGCCATCGACCGCGCCGGGGTCCTCGCCGGCGCAGGCCTGCCCGGCCTGACCCCGTGAAGGCGTCTCACCGGCCGAAGGCACCACAGCCGCAGCGTGCTTGTACAGGTCCACCTGTCAGGCTCCGGTCCGCTACCGGAAGCGCTCGACGACGGGTGAGGAGTGGTGGACCCGCCCCCCCAGATAAGCGGGACTAATGATTTTCGGCGCAAAGACTAAATGGAACTTTCCGTTCCGGGCGAGGATGCTGGACCGCATGCAGCCACGCCTCCTTTCCCCTAGCTTCCTCGCCCTGTCCGGCACTGTGCTCCTCTGGGCCTCGGCCTTTCCTGCCATCCGGGTCGGGGTCGACGGTCTGGGAGTGCCGGCCCTGTCCTTCCTACGGATCGTGATCGCTGCCGTTGCCCTGCTGCTGGTGGCGCCCCTCGCGAAGGTCCGCGTGCCCCGGTCCCGCGATCTGCCCATGATCGCCTTGTGCGGGGCGACCGGGATCACCGCCTACCAGCTCCTGCTCAACTGGGGCGAGGTGAACGTGGCGGCCGGGACGGCAAGCCTGTTGATCGCGATCGTCCCCGCCTTCAGCGTGCTGCTGGGCAGCCTGTTCCTCAAAGAGCGGCTGAGCCGCAACATCGTCCTCGGCAGCGTCGTCGCGCTCGCCGGCGCGGCCGTCGTCAGCATGGCCAAGGGCACCGGCGGGTTCACCGTCTCCGCCCTCATCGTCCTGGCCGCCGCCGTCGTCCAAGGGGTGTACCACGTCGCCACCAAGCCCCTGCTGCGTCACTACACCGGCCTGGAGGTCGCCACCTACGCGATGGTCGCCGGCACGGTCTTCGCTGTGCCGCTGGCCCCGGCCACCTGGCACGCCGCCCTGCGGGCACCGGCCGACGCCCTGGTCTCCGCGCTCTACCTGGGCCTGCTTCCCTCCGCGCTCGGTTTCGTCATCTGGGCGTATGCCGTCGCCCGACTGCCGCTCGCCGCCTCCACCGCCGCCCTGTACCTGGTCCCGCCGGTGACCTTGGTCATCTCCTTCGTCTGGCTGGGCGAGGTGCCCCACGGCATCGAGCTGCTGGGCGGAGCGGTCGGCGTCGCGGGAGTGGTCCTGATCAACCGGCGCAACCAGGCACAGCGGCCCGGCAGTGAGCGGGGAAGTGCCGCCGGCCACGCGGCGGCCGACCACCCCGTGACCACGGACGGCGAGAACACCCGCCGCGGTCCGCACCGCATCGTGGAACCCGTCTCCGCCCCCGGCCCCGGCCCCGGCCCGACCAAGGAGTAGACCGTGCTCGATGTACGCCGCCTGCGCATCCTCCAGCACCTCGCCGCGTACGGGACCGTCGCGGCCACCGCGGAGGCCCTCCATCTGACTCCGCCGGCGGTCTCCCAGCATCTTGCCGCCCTGCAGAAGGAGGCCGGCACACCGGTGGTGGAGAAGCAGGGACGCACGCTGCGCCTGACGGCGGCCGGAGAACTGCTGGTGGCTCATGCCGAGATCATCCTTGCGGAACTCGCGGCAGCCGAGTCCGGGCTGGCCGCCCTGCAGAGCGGTCGGCGCGGCATCGTGCGGATCACCGCCTTCGCCTCCGCCGCCCGCACCCTCATCGCGCCCCTGTGGCAACGGCTGGCCGACGTCGATCCCACCCCGGAGCTGTCACTGCGGCTGTCCGTGCAGGAGCCCGACGAAGCTCTCGACGAACTGCACAAGCGTGCCACCGACCTCGCCCTGGTCCACAGCTACACCGTGCTGCCACGCAGCTTCTCCGCCGCCTACGAGCAGGCTCTTCTCATGGAGGAACCGGTGCTGCTCGCCCTGCATCCCCGCCAGGCCGGCGAGTGGGGTCTGCGGCCCGGCCAGCCGGTGGACCTGTCCCGAGCGGCAGACCTGCCCTGGCTCACTCCGGGACCGGAGACCTCCTGCTACGAGATGATCCAACGCGCCTGCGGCGCGGCCGGCTTCGTCCCGGACATCAGGACCCGCAGCGGCGACTTCAGCGTGCTGGCGGCCCTGGTCGCCGCGGGGGCGGGCACTGCCCTCATCCCTCGCATGGCACTTCCGGACACCACCGAGTCCCTCAGCCTCCACCCCCTGCTCCACCCCGTCTCCCGGTCCATCTTCACCGTCAGCCGCCCTGGAACCAGCAAGCGCCCCGACCTGCGGCGCGTCCTGCAACTGCTCCACGACCCGGCCGCAACCCCCGGCACCGAGCGACTCGCATGAACGGCGAGTCGGCCGAACAGTTCCGGGCCGACCTGATCATCCCGACCGGCAAGCGCAAAGGGCAGGCGTACCCGTTGTCCGGTTGGGCCGAGGACCGGGAGACTCCTGTGCTGTGAGCATGGGGATCTCTGGTTTCGAGCCGTCCTTCCTGATCGGGGTCGACGCGATTCGGCAGGCGCACGGGTCACGCCTGGCGATGCTCGCCGGTAGGCGGCTGACGGGGTTCGCGCTGGTGCGGTTCGCCGAGGACGGGGACTGGTTCGCCGACTGCCCGGTGGTGCTCGACTTCGACGGTATCCAGGTGGAGGTGTGCCACTGGAAGTTCGATGAACTCTCGATCGGCTGGGACACGATCGACACCGCGGCGACCATCACAGGGTGGGAATCGGTCGAACTCACGCCCCAGTGGTCTCACAGCGATGCAAGGCTCGAGCCGTTCGTCGGTCGGGTCCTGCGCGAGGTCACCCTCGAATGGCGGCCGGCCGGCCATGACCTGGCGGCTGGAACCGTGGCACTGGAGTTCGTCTTCGCCGGCGACCGCCTGCGGATCGTCAACGGCCTCGACGAGAACCGCATCGAGGTCGGTGCGGCCCACCCGGATCACGTCCGGCACAGGCTGGGCCGCTGAGCACGCGCGATCACGTCGTCGCGGAAGGGCTTCACGTCCACGCCGGCGGCGTTGAGACACATGACGCCGGTCGCCGCGGCGACGAGGAGGTCGCTGTGCTCCCACCGGTGACAGCGACCGAGGGTGTGTCCGCCGCCAGTTCGGCGTATCCCCGGTCGGGACGCCCCGCGTCCGCGTCGCGCTGTACGCCCTCCGGTCGGCGTGCTCCCCTGAGGGGGCCCGGCCGCGTGGTGCGCGGCGGGTCGGCTGTGCTCCCCGCACCCCCGGGATGGCCCCGGGGCGGCGGCTGTGTTCATGAAGGTGAGCCGGCCTTCCAGGTCGAGTGCGCGGCAGCCCACCGGCAGGCGTTCGGTGAAGTCCAGGCCGCCGAGGTCCGGGCAGGGTCGGCGTCGCGGGGTGCCGGAGCCAGGAGCAGGCGGGGTTCGTCGGCAAGACGCAGCGCACGGCCCGCCGGTCCGCCACGCGCCGGCCCCACCGCACATCAACCATATGGTGACGGCACCTCTCCCCCTGCCCGCTGACACGACTGGTGGTCACGGAGGCGGTATCGACCGGCGGGCGACCAGGGCAGCGCTGATGTGCTGGAGATCGGTGGGCCGGGCCGGTGACAGACCGGTCAGGCTGTGAATGCGGCGGATGCGGTAGTCGACGGTGTTGGGGTGGACGTGCAGGGCTGTCGCGGTGGTCCGCCGGTCCAGGCCGAGGGCGAGGTACGTCTCCAGGGTGTGCAGCAGCTCCGGCTTCGCCTCCAGCGGCTTCAGCAGTTGCGCCAGCCCGCGCAGCGCCTCGCTGGGCCGGCTGAGTTGGTACTCCAGCAGGACGTCGGACAACCGGTACAGACCTGGGGGCCGCCCCGTACGGGCCACCAGGCCGACGATTTCGGTGTTGCGGGCCACGGCGGCCGCGACCGCCACCGGCTCGGCGATCTCCGCAGCGGCGGTGATCGGAACCCCCGCGGTGCGGGCGGCCTCGTCAACGAGCGCGCACAGTCCGTTCGCGCTGTGCCACGGCAGTGGCTGGGTCGCGGGCAGCAACACGGTACCGCCGGAGGCGTCGAGGGCGGTGAGTACCGGTGCACCGGCGAAATGGTCGAGGGTGGTGCGGACACGGCGGATCTTGCGCCGGGCCGCGACATCGGCGCCCGGCCCCGACGACTGGGACTGTTCGTCAGGGTGCGGCCCCAGTACCAGCGTCATCGTCAGATACCGCGCAGCCGGGCGCAGACCGGCGGGATGGGTGAAACGCTCCAGGGACTCACCGGTCAGCAGGGCTGTCATCAGGGCGTGCCGGCCGCCGTGTTCCTGACTGTCGAGGATGCGCCGCGCGTCCAGGTAGGCACCGCTGACGGCGGAGGTGAGCTGCTGCTGGACGACCATGATGTGTTCCGTGATCTCCAGGACGGCGGCGAGATCATCGGGCAGTGCCCCTTCGACGGCTTCCTGCAGGCACATCGTCGTACCGACCTGGTAGGCGGTGAGGATCGCATCCAACGGCACGCCCTCCTCGGCGCGTTGGGCGGCCGAATCGCGCTGTTGGGCGAGTTCGGCGTCGGTGGCGGGGCGTCGGCACTCGACGAGGTCCGCGAAGAGCCGGAGATTGTGCTGCACGATGTCGGCGATGTCTCCTGAGACCTCCTCGTGGGGCAGTTCCGCGTAGACCGGCAGGTCGGCGAGGAGTCTGGCCACGACACGGCGGGCCAGGGCAGGAACACGGGCACGCAGGGAGGATGCGACCGGCCGCCCGGCGATGGACAGCGGTCCGGCAGACGGACCTGCGCAGCCGCCCCGGAGGTTCGTTCCGCCGGACAGCCGTTTGTCACGCGTCACAAGCTCCCCCGCGGAAGTCTGCGTTACCGACCAGTTAAAGGACGGCACGCGAGTCTGCATGATGACCGGCGTCACGCGCCATGCCCCCATCGCCGGAGGAAACACGTGAACCTGCCGCAAAGCAACGCACTTCTCCGTTCCGTCAGAGCGGTCATGGGCGCACTCGCCCTGGCCGGCCTGACCCTGGGTGCCGGCGCGGTGCCGGCCACCGCCGCGTCCGAGGACGCCCTGGCCTACGTCGCTCTCGGCGACTCCATGGCGTCCGGTCCGCTCATCCCGGACATCACCGGGCCGGTGGCCTGCGGCCGGTCGACGCACAACTACCCGCACGAGCTGGCGGAACGGCTCGGTGCGTCACTGCGTGACGTCACCTGCAGCGGCGCCAAGTCGAAGCACATGGCCGAGCCCCAGTCGCTCTCGCTGCTCGACATCCCCATGGGCTCCGCGGCGCCCCAGTTCGACGCACTGCGCGCGGACACCGACCTCGTGACCCTGACCATCGGCGGCAACGACGCCGGTCTGGTCGGCATCGCGGAGGGGTGCAGCACGCTCGACCCGAACGCCACTCCCTGCAAGGACCAGTACTACGAAGGCGGCGTCGACCAGGTGGGCGAGCGCCTCGCCACGTTCGCGCCGAAGCTGGGAGTCGTACTGGACACCATCCGTCAGCGGTCGCCGCAGGCCCGGGTGATCGTCACGGGGTACGGCCTCTACATCAAGCCCGGCGGGTGCTTCCCCCTGCAGCCGGTCCTCCCGGTGGACGCCGACTTCCTGCAGGGCAGCGTCAACCGGATGAACGCGGTGATCGCCGAGCAGAGCGCCCTGCACGGCGCCGAGTACATCGATCTGGCCACGCCCAGCAAGGGGCACGACGCCTGCCAGGCTCCGTCGAAGAAGTGGGTCGAGGGGTACGTGCCGACCTCTGCGGCTGCCCCGCTGCACCCGAACCGGAACGGCGAGGAGAACTACGCCGCCATCATCGCCGCACACCTCCAGGGGAGCTGATCCGCTGCGGCGTCCACTGCCGCGCGGGCTGCCGGCGGCGGCGCTGTGCGCCGCCGCCGCACTCGTCCCGAAAGCACTCGCCACCCGCCGGTCACCGTTCGCCTGGGACAGGGACAGGGACAGGATTCCGGGAGCGTGAGCGGGTGCCGGGATCGTGCAGGACGGCACCGGCCGGCTCCGTGGGCGGGCGGCGGAACATGGCGCGATGGTCCCGGGGTCGTCGGCCCGTGTGCCGGGCGAAGACCGCGCTGAACGAGCTCGCGTCGGCGTACCCGAGGTCGGCCGCGATGCGCGCGACCGTCCTGTCGGTCGACTCCAGCACATGCCGGGCCCGGCGGACCCGCGCGGACTGCAGGTACGCGAGAGGAGTCTGGCCTGCCTCCTCACCGAAGCGACGGAGCATCGTCCGCGTGCTCACGTGAAACGCCGCGGCGAGGGCGGAGAGGTCGTAGCGGGCCCCGATGTTCCGGTCGAGCCACCGCTTCACGGCGTGGGAGAACTCATGGCCCGCGACCGGCAGCAGCGCCGGGTCGACGTACGGGGCCTGGGTGGTACGGGCATCGTCGACGAGTGCCACGCGCGCGGTGCTGCGGGCGACGCCGGGGCCGTCCTGCTCGCGGACGAGCTGGAGTGCGAAGTCGTACATGGCACTGAAGGCGGCCGTGGTCGTCACCCCGCGATCGGTGACGACCAGGCGTTCGGGGCACACCTTCACGTCGGGGTACCGGCGGGCGAGGCGATCCGCGAACAACCACGAGGTCGTCGCCTCGCGACCGTCGAGCAGGCCGGCCTCGGCGGTGAGGAACGCACCGACGCAGATGGACACGACGGCCGCTCCGGAGACTGCCTGCGAGTGAATGGCCGCCACCTCGGGCCGCAGGTTCGCCAGCGCAGCCTCGAGATCGAGCGCGGGCGAGAGCTCGAAGCCCGGGACGATCAACACGTCCACCGGGTGCATGGCCGATACGCCGACGGTCAGGCCACCGGCCATGATCACCTGCCGCCTGGGCGAGACCACGGACACTTCGTACGAGGGTCGTGCCACCCCCTGCGCCGCGGCGACGTGACGGGCGAACACCAGCAGGTCCGGGACTCCGAACACCTCGGAGCCGAAACACCCGGGGTAGGCCAGCACTCCCAGTCGCAGCGAACTCACGCGTCCCCCTCCCCCTCCCCCTCCCCCGGCACGAGCGGGTGGCGATTTCGCCGCAGTATCTGGCGATGCCGCCGTTTCCGAGGGAGACAGTCTCTTGCCACGCTGCCCCTCATGACAACCGCGCACCTGCCACACGACGACTCCCTGGACGACTTCTCGCACCGCGTCATCGACATCGACACGGTCGGCAGGACGGTGCACGTCACCGGTTCGGGACCGGCCGTCGTCCTGCTGCCCGAGATGCCGGGGATCAGCCCCGACGTCGCACGCCTGGCACGCTGGCTGCGCGATGCCGGATTCCGCGTGTACCTCCCCTCGCTGTTCGGCGTCGACGGGGCCTACCCGAGCGCCGAGGCGGGCCGAGCCGTCTTCCGGCGTGCCTGCGTCAGCGCCGAGTTCCGTGCGTTCGCCGGTGGCGGCACCAGTCCCGTCGTGGACTGGCTGCGTGGGCTCGCGCGCCTGGCGCACGCGGAGTGCGGCGGGCCGGGCGTCGGCGCGGTCGGGCTGTGCTTCACCGGCAACTTCGCCCTGACCATGACGCTCGAACCCGCCGTCGTCGCGCCCGTGGTCAACCACCCTTCGCTTCCCCTCGACGACCCGGCAGGCCTGGAGATCGCAGCCGATGACGCCGCCCGCGTGGCCGAACGCGTCCGACGCGACGGCCTCAAGGTGCTCGCCTACCGCTTCGAGAACGACAGGTGGTGCACCGGCCGGCGGTTCGCGGCGTACCGGACTCTGCTCGGCGACGCCTTCGACGGCCGTGTGCTCGCGGACGACGTGGCGAACACCGACCCGCCGCCCTTCTTCCGCGATGTCGTCGGCTGCGCCCACAGCGTCACCACGGCCCATCTCGTCGACGAGCAGGGTCACCCGACGACGCGCGCCCGTGACGAGATCATCGCCTTCCTCGCCGAACGGCTGGGGACGGCCGTGCCCGGCACCGGGACCGAAGGGCCGAGCTGACGCAAGGGACGGGGCGTTCTGACGTCGGATAAGCTCTTTCTTGTCCGACGTCAGTTACTGAGGGCCGTCCGCCCCTCGCGGACGGCAGCCGGCACCCGCGGGAGCAACCGTTGAGCGACATCGCGCCGCCCGTCGCCCCGGCGGGCG
>NZ_JACADT010000980.1:0-2105 GCF_013421635.1 Streptomyces sp. UH6
GAGGGCTGGGGGCTCGGCGGGGACCTGCTGGACGTCCTCGGCGGCGTCCGCATCCTGGCCCGCGGCCCCAAGGTCAAGGGCGCGGTGCGGGCCGCGGGGCTCACCGAGGAGTGGTCGCCCGCCTCCGAGTCGATGGCCGAGGTCCTGGACCGGATGCTGGCCGAGGGCGTCGACGGCCGCCGCGTCGCCGTCCAGCTCCACGGCGAACCGCTGCCCGGCTTCGTGGAGGCCCTGCGCGAGGCCGGCGCCGAGGTGGTCGGCGTGCCGGTCTACCGGTGGATGCCGCCGGAGGACATCGGCCCCGTCGACCGGCTGCTGGACGCCGTCCTGGCCCGCGCCGTCGACGCCGTCACCTTCACCAGCGCGCCCGCCGCCGCCTCGCTGTTCTCCCGCGCCGGTGAACGCGGACAGCTCGACGCCCTCCTCCACGCGTTCGCCCAGGACGTCCTGGTCGCCTGCGTCGGCCCGGTCACCGCGCTGCCGCTGCACTCCCGCGGGATCCGCACCGTACAGCCGGAACGCTTCCGCCTCGGCCCCCTCGTCCAGCTCATCTGCCAGGAACTCCCCTCCCGCGCCCGCGCCCTGCCGCTCGCCGGGCACACCGTGGAGATCCGCGGCCACGCCGTCCTCGTCGACGGCGAACTGCGCCCCGTGCCCCCCGCCGGGATGGCGCTGCTGCGCGCCCTCTCCCGCCGCCCGGGCTGGGTGGTCTCCCGCGCCGACCTGCTGCGCGCCCTGCCCGGCACCGGCCGCGACGAGCACGCGGTGGAGACCGCGATGGCCCGGCTGCGCACCGCCCTCGGCGCGCCGAAGCTCATCCAGACCGTCGTCAAACGCGGCTACCGGCTCGCCCTGGACCCGGCGGCGGACACCAAGTACGCGGATTGACCCAGGTCGCGTACTGTTGACGGCCGCCAGTACGCATGAAGGGGACACCGGTGGCCGCTCAGGCACAAAAGGGAACCGCGGTCGACACGGCCCGCAGCACGGCTAGCGGGACGGACGGCGACGCGGCGGGGGACTCCGCCAGAGAACGCGAGATCGCCCTCGAGCAGGAACATCTCGACCGGGTGTACGTCCGCCTCGAGGAGAAGATCTCCGAGGCGGAGTTCCTGATGCGGGACGCCGCCCGCAAGGGCCACGTCGGCACGCCCGGCGCGCTCGCCGAACGCGACGCGCAGGTCTTCCGGGCCGGCGTCCGCCTCAACCGGCTCAACAACGAGTACGAGGACTTCCTCTTCGGCCGCATCGACATGCTGGAGGGCAGGGACGGCAAGAAGGGTCCCGACGGCGCCTACACCTCCGTGGAGCCCGCCGAGGGCGCCATCCGCGACGACGACACCGCGGACATCGGCGAGACCCTGCACATCGGCCGCATCGGCGTCCTCGACGAGGACTACGCGCCGCTGGTCATCGACTGGCGCGCCCCGGCGGCCGCGCCGTTCTACCGGGCCACGCCCGTCGACCCGGGCCGCGTGGTGCGCCGCCGCGTCATCCGCTCCCGCAACCGCAAGGTGCTCGGCGTCGAGGACGACCTGATGCGCCCGCGGCTCACCGCCCGCCTGGACGGCCGCGAGCTGGCCGTCATCGGCGACGGCGCGCTGATGGCCGCGCTGGGCCGCGCCCGCGGCCACACCATGCGGGACATCGTCTCCTCCATCCAGGCCGAGCAGGACCAGGTGATCCGCGCCCCCGCCGCCTCCGTCACCTACGTCGAGGGCGGCCCCGGCACCGGCAAGACCGCCGTCGCCCTGCACCGCGCCGCCTACCTGCTCTACCAGGACCGGCGGCGCTACGCGGGCGGCATCCTGATCGTCTCCCCCACGCCCCTGCTGGTCGCCTACACCGAGGGCGTGCTGCCCTCGCTGGGTGAGGAGGGGCAGGTCGCCATCCGCGCCATCGGCTCACTGGTCGACGGCGTCGAGGCCACGCTGCACGACTCCCCGGCGACCGCCCGCGTCAAGGGCTCCTACCGGATGCTCAAGGTGCTGCGGAAGGCCGCCCGGGGCGCCCTGGAACTCGGCCCCGGCGGACGCGGCGACACCCCGGCACCCCAGCGGCTGCGGGTGGTCGCCTTCGGCCGCCGCCTGGAGCTGGAGGCCGAC
>NZ_JACADT010000981.1:0-2104 GCF_013421635.1 Streptomyces sp. UH6
GGCCCGCCCAGTACGCCAGCCCGTGGGCGAGTTCGGTGACCCTGGCCGCGTTCTCGCCGTACTCCAGCAGCGCCCGCACGGCGTGCCCCACCCGGATCACCGGATGCGTCGCCCCGGCGACGATCCCCGGCAGCAGCCGCGGCCACCAGCGCACCAGGACCGGCCGCCAGCCCTCCTCGACGACGGCCCGACCGAAGTGCGCGGTCCAGTCTCCGAGCCTGCGCGGGTCGCCCAGCGCCTCGCGCCACTCCGCCTCCCGCACCGGATGCGACGAGCCGGGCAGGTCCTCCAGCTTGGTGAGCGCGTACCGCTCCAGCCAGCGGTGCGCGCTCGCACCGTGACCGTGCCGGACCAGCGCCTCCACCGCCATGGGGGCGTGGTTGGAGAGCCAGCCGTCACGCTCGGGCCCCGCCCGGTGCAGCCGTTCCAGCGCCTCGTCCAGCACTCCGGTGTCCGTGCCGCTCATCGTCGTCAGCTCCCTCGGGCCGGTGTCGCGGCCGGCCCTCGGATCGATGCCCGCCACCGGCCCGGTGCAGTCACTGCGATCAACCTAGGGGAGCGCGGCGGCCCGGTACACCGGCCCTGGACCCAGGTCCCGGGTCCCGGCCGCCCCTCCTCCCCGGGACTGTGCTGAACTGGGGCGAACCCCTCCGCCCCCTCCGACCGCCCCGGGAGCATGCCTTGACCCTCCGCTACCGCCAGCCCGGCGTCGTCCTCACCGACCACCGCTTCACCGTGCCGCTCGACCACGCCGACCCGGGCGGCGAGACCATCGAGCTGTACGCACGCGAGGTGGTGGCGAGCGACAAGGCGGACCAGGACCTGCCCTGGCTGCTGTACCTGCAGGGCGGTCCCGGCATGCCCGCCCACCGCTTCGTCGGACGGCAGGCCTGGCTGGAGCGGGCACTGAGCGAGTTCCGGGTGCTCCTGCTGGACCAGCGGGGCACCGGCGCCTCGACCCCGGCCAACCGGCAGACGCTCCCGCTGCGCGGCGGCCCGGCCGCACAGGCGGACTACCTCACGCGCTTCCGGGCCGACTCGATCGTCCGTGACTGCGAGGCGATCCGCCCCCTGCTCACCGGCGGGGCGCCGTGGACGGTGCTCGGCCAGAGCTTCGGCGGCTTCTGCACCGTCGCCTACCTCTCGCTCGCCCCCGAGGGCCTGTCCGCCGCCCTGATCACCGGCGGCCTGCCCTCCCTGCACGCGCACGCCGACGACGTCTACCGCGCCGCCTACCCGCGCATGGAGCGCAAGGTCGCCGCCCACTACGCCCGCTATCCCCAGGACGTGGAGCGGGTCCGCCGCATCGCCGAGCACCTGTTGCGGCACGACGTCGAACTGCCGGACGGCCACCGGCTCACCGCCGAGGCGTTCCAGTCGCTGGGCGCCATGCTCGGCTCCGGCGACGGCAGCCACCGGCTGCACTTCCTGCTGGAGGACGCCTTCGTGCTCCCCACCCCGGACGGGCTCCAGCTCTCCGACGCCTTCCTCGAGCAGGTCCGGCAGTCCCTCACCTATGTGAGCCACCCGCTCTACGCGGTGCTCCACGAGGCCATCTACGCCCAGGACGACCGGCCGACCGCCTGGTCCGCCGAGCGCGTGCGCGCCGAGTTCCCGCAGTTCGACGCCGGCCGGGCGCTCGAGGAGGGCGAGGCCGTGCTCCTGACCGGCGAGACGGTGCACCCCTGGCTGTTCGACTGCGACCCCGCGCTGCGACCGCTCCGGGAGACCGCCGAGATCCTCGCCGCACGCACCGACTGGACCCCGCTCTACGACCCGCGGCGGCTCGCCGCCAACGAGGTCCCGGTGGCGGCGGCCGTCTACCACGACGACCTCTACGTCGACACCGGCCACGCGCTGGAGACCGCCCGCGCGATCCGCGGCCTGCGGACCTGGGTCACCGACGAGTTCGAGCACGACGGCGTCCGCGCGGGCGGTACGCGGGTCCTGGACCGTCTCCTCGCCCTGGTACGCGACGAGGCCTGACGCCGGGTCAGGGCCGGGGCGGCGGCCGGACACATCCGGCCGCCGCCCCGCGTCACCGCGTCACCGCGTCACCGCGTCACCGCGTGACCGCGTGACCGCGTGACCGCGTGACCGCGTG
>NZ_JACADT010000982.1:0-2101 GCF_013421635.1 Streptomyces sp. UH6
CGCGCTGCTGATGCTGCCGCTGGGCGTCTCCGCGGTGACCGTGGGCTTCGGCTTCCTGATCGCGCTGGACGAGCCGCCGCTGGACCTGCGGGCCACCTGGATCCTGGTCCCGCTGGCGCAGGCCCTGGTCGGCGTGCCGTTCGTGGTGCGGACCATGCTGCCGGTGCTACGGGCCGTCGACCACCGGCTGCGGGAGGCCGCCGCCGTGCTCGGCGCCTCGCCGTGGCGGGTGTGGCGGGAGGTGGACCTGCCGATGGTGCGGCGGGCGCTGCTGATCGCCGCCGGGTTCGCGTTCGCCGTGTCCCTGGGGGAGTTCGGGGCGACGGTGTTCATCGCGCGGCCCGACAACCCGACCCTTCCGGTCGCCGTGGCCAAGCTGATCGGGCGGCCCGGAGACCTCAACTACGGCCAGGCCATGGCCCTTTCGGTGATCTTGATGGTGGTGTGCGCGGCGGCGCTGCTGGTGCTGGAGCGGCTGCGCGGCGACCGGACGGGAGAGTTCTGACGATGCTGCTCAGCCTGGAGGGCGCGACGGTCCGGTTCGGCGGCGGCGCAGCCCTGGACGCGGTGGACCTGGCGGTCGCCGAACACGAGATCGTCTGCGTGCTCGGCCCCAGCGGCAGCGGCAAGTCGACGCTGCTGCGCGCCGTCGCGGGGCTCCAGCCGATGGACGCCGGACGGGTGCTGCTGGACGGCCGCGACCAGGCGCGCGTTCCCGCGCACCGGCGGGGCGTGGGCCTGATGTTCCAGGACCACCAGCTCTTCCCGCAGCGCGACGTGGCCGGCAACGTGGCGTTCGGGCTGCGGATGCGCGGCGTCGGTCGCGGTGAACAGGCCGAACGGGTCGCGGAGTTGCTGGAACTGGTCGGCCTGCCCGGTGCCGGGCGGCGGGCCGTGGGCACACTGTCCGGCGGCGAGCAGCAGCGCGTCGCCCTGGCCCGGGCGCTGGCCCCCAGCCCCCGGCTGCTGATGCTGGACGAGCCGCTCGGCCAGCTCGACCGCACCCTGCGGGAGCGGCTGGTCGTCGAACTCCGCGATCTCTTCGGCCGGCTGGGGACCACGGTGCTGGCCGTCACGCACGACCAGGGCGAGGCCTTCGCCCTCGCCGACCGGGTGGTGGTGATGCGCGACGGACGGATCGCCCAGTCCGGCACCCCCCTGGAGGTCTGGCAGCGGCCCGCGGACGCCTTCGTCGCCCGGTTCCTCGGCTTCGAGAACGTCGTACGGGCGACGGTCACCGGGGCGGTCGCGGACACCCCGTGGGGCAGGGCGCCGGTGCCCGAGGGCTCCGCACAGGGCGAACGGACCGTGCTGGTACGGCCGTCGGGCGTCCGGGTGACGTGCGGGGACGCGGCCGGGAACGGTGACGGGGCCGGGGACGGTGCGGGTGCCGGGGACGGGGGAGGGCTGCGGTGCCTGGTGGCGGCCCGTACCTTCCAGGGCGCCCAGGTCTCGCTGCGGCTGCGCCCCGAAGGACGGGCGCCGGAGCTGGAGGCGGTCTGCCCGCTGCGGGACGCGCCCGCGCCGGGCGACACGGTGGACGTCTCCTTCGACGCCGGGGAAATCGTGGTGCTGGACTGACCCGCAGGGCTTAGGGTGCGCGTGATGATCACTCTTACCTATGCGGACCACGTCGCGCACATCGAGCGGCAGGTGACCCTGCTGAGGTCGCTCCTGGCCTCGGACGCCGACCTCACCGCGACAGTGCCCACCTGCCCCGACTGGACCCTGGAGGAGCTGGTCCGGCACGTCGGCGGAGCCCTGCGCTGGGCCGCGCTGCTGGTGTCGGAACGGGCCACCGGGAACATCCCCGACGAGCGGGTCCCGCTCCTCGACGGCCCGGCGGAGCGGGGCGACGCCGCGGCGCTGGACGCGTGGTTCGGGGAGTCCGGCCGGCTGCTGGCCGAGGCGCTGCGCGCGGCGGGGCCCGACACCCCGGTGTGGTCCTGGTACCAGGACCACACCGCCGGATTCTGGGCCCGCCGGATGTGCAACGAGCTGGCCGTCCACCGCGCGGACGCGGCACTGGCCGCAGGGCGGCCCTACGAGGTGGCTCCGGAGGTGGCCGCCGACACCGTCGAGGAGTGGCTGGAGATCGTCC
>NZ_JACADT010000983.1:0-2099 GCF_013421635.1 Streptomyces sp. UH6
CGCGTGGGGCGGTCAGACGGAGATCGGGTGGGACGGGCGGCCCGCCGCCGCGTCGATCTCGCGGTGGGCCTTGTCCAGCAGCTGCAGGGCGATGTCGTTCAGCGCCCTGGCCCCGGCGACCTCCTCGCCGACCCTCGGCTGGTTGGCGTCGGAGTCGTGACGGCTGGCGTGCCCGTGACCGCGGACCTCACTGCCGTCGGGTAGCCGCACCAGGGCGGCGGCCCGGGTGCGGGTGTCGTCCTCCTTGAATTCCAGTTCGACGTGCCATCCCACTGCGGTGTGCAGCATGGTGTCTCACCTCCTGGATGTCCTTCTTCCAGGGTGCGCCCGATACGCGCGTCACGCAGCGGGCGCCGTCCCCGCCCGGTCAGCAGGCGTCGGCCAGGGTGAGGTCGTGCAGGCTCTCGGGCGGGCCCGGACGCGCGTAGTACCAGCCCTGCGCGGTGTCGCAGCCGAGCTGGCGCAGCCGTTCGGCCTGGGCGGCCGTCTCCACGCCTTCGACGGTGACCGAGAGCCCGAGCGTCCTCGCCAGCCGCACGACCCCCTCGACGATCTTGACGTCCACCGGGTCGGCCGGTGAGGTGCGGATGCCGCGGGTGAAGGAACGGTCCAGCTTGAGCACGCTCACCGGCAGTCTCCGCAGTCCTGCCAGGTTGGAGTAGCCGGTGCCGAAGTCGTCCAGGGCTATGTCCACGCCCATGTCGCACAGGGTCCGCAGCGGACGCAGGACCTCGTCCTCCGCGCCGACCAGCGCCGACTCGGTGATCTCCAGGCAGAGCGCCTCGGGCGCCAGTCCGGCGTCCTCGAGGATCCGCTCGGTGTCCCGGACCAGCCCGGGGTCGGCCAGCTGGCACGGCGAGAGGTTGACGTTGACGCGCAGGGCGCCGTTCCACTCGCGGGCCTGCCGGACGGCCTGCTCCAGCACCCACCGGCCCAGCGGCACGATCAGCCCGGTCCGCTCGGCGAGCGGGATGAAACGGTCCGGTCCGACCACGCCCTGCTGCGGGTGCAGCCACCGCACCAGGGCCTCCGCGCCGCCGACGCTGCCGTCCTGGAGACGCACCAGGGGCTGGTACTCGATGAAGAACTCGCCGTTGTCCAGGGCGGCCGGCAGCGCGGTGGTGAGGCGGTGCCGGTGGATGGCGCGGGCGTCGGCCTCGGGATCGGCGAACTCGAAGCGGTTGCCGCCCGCCGACTTGGCCCGGTACATGGTGATGTCGGCGCTGCGCAGCACCTCGGCCGCGCCCCGCTCACCGGCCGGGCCCTCGACGATGCCGATGGAGCCGCGCACGGTCAGTTCCCGGCCGTCGATGCGCACCGGCGTGGAGAGCGCGTTCATGATCCGCTCGGCGAGGTCGTCCACGCCCCTGCGGGTGTCGGTCCCGGTGGTCAGGGCGACGAACTCGTCACCGCCGAGCCGGGCCACCATCTCGCCCGGCGCGGTGGCGCACGCCTGGAGGCGGTCGGCGACCTCGACCAGCAGCCGGTCACCGGCCTGGTGGCCGAGGCTGTCGTTGACCGTCTTGAAACCGTCGAGGTCGAGGTAGCACAAACCGAAGCGCTGCCCCTCCCCCGCGGCCACGGCCTTCTCCAGCCGCTCGAAGAACAGGACCCGGTTGGGCAGTCCGGTGAGGGCGTCGTGGGTGGCCTCGTAGCGCAGCCGGAGGTTGAGCAGCCGCCGCTCGGTGGTGTCCTCCATCAGCGCGAGCTGGTACTGGGGGCGGCCGTCGGCGTCGCGGAGCAGGGAGACGGTGAGGTTGGTCCACAGCACGGTGCCGTCGGGGCGGGTGAAGGCCTTCTCGACGCGGTAGTGCTCGCGGACGCCGCTGACCAGTTCGTCGTGCAGCCGCCAGGTCTGGGCGCCGTCCTCCGGATGCGTCAGTTCGGTGAAGCGGCGCCCCAGCAGGGCCTTGTCGCTGCCCCCGAACATGCGGGTCATGGCCCCGTTGACCTGGAGGATCGTCGAGTCGGGCCCGGCGATCCAGATACCGGTGGCGGCGCCCTCGAAGACCGCGCGGAACCGGGCCTCGCTCTCGTGCAGCGCCTGGGTGGCCAGGTTCTGCGCGCCCAGCGCCGCGCGGGCCACCGCCCGCTGCTCG
>NZ_JACADT010000984.1:0-2096 GCF_013421635.1 Streptomyces sp. UH6
CGGGGGCCTGGTACGAGGCCGTGGCCGCCTACGGCGGCGCCGAGGACGACGCGACCGCCCGGCTGTACGCCGACGCGGTCTACGACTTCCTCGGCCAGGGCCTGACCGCCCGCACCGCGGGCGGCGAGACCGTGCGGGTCGCCCCCCGTACGGTGGAACCCGACCGGGGGAAGCTGGAGCGGGCCGCCGGGGACGAGTTCGGTGTGCAGAGCACCGACTACGCGCCGGCCCTGTGGGTCCCCGCGGACGCCTCCAACTACACGGTGGGCCGCACCTCCGCCATCACCCACGTGGTCGTGCACGTCACCCAGGGGTCGTACGCCGGGTCCATCAGCTGGTTCCAGAACCCCTCCTCCGACGTGAGCGCCCACTACACGATCCGCTCCTCGGACGGCCAGGTCACCCAGTCGGTCCGCGAGAAGGACACCGCCTGGCACGCCCGCTCCGGCAACCCCTACAGCGTGGGCATCGAGCACGAGGGGTACGTGAGCGATCCCGCGTGGTTCACCGACGCCATGTACCGCTCGTCGGCCGCCCTCACCAAGCACCTCGCCGACCGCTACGGCATCCCCAAGGACCGCGCGCACATCGTCGGCCACGTGGAGGTGCCCGGCAACGACCACACCGACCCCGGCCCGTACTGGGACTGGTCGTACTACATGCAGCTGGTCGGCGGCTCGAACTCCGGCGGCGAGGTCCGGCTCACCTTCCCGGCCTACACCTCGGTCAGCACCGGGTCCACCGGTGACCTCGTCCGCGCCGCCCAGCACCTGCTCAACCAGCAGGGGTACGACGCCGGCACGGCCGACGGGATCTTCGGCTCCGGCACGGCCACGGCCGTGCGGTCCTTCCAGACCGCCAAGGGCCTCACCGCCGACGGCGTGGTCGGCAGGCGCACCTGGACCGCACTGCTCACCGCCGGAACGAAGCCGGTCCTCCAGCAGGGAAGCACCGGCGCCGCCGTGGAACGCCTGCAGCGCGGCCTGACCGCGGCGCTCGGACGGACGGTGGACGCCGACGGCGTCTTCGGCCCGGGCACGGACGCGGCGGTCCGGGAGTACCAGAGCAGCCGCACCCTGACCGTCGACGGCATCGTGGGATCCGGCACGTGGGGAGCCCTCCAGGCCGGGCGCTGACGCCCCGGACCCCCGCCCTCCCGCGGCTCCGCCCCGCCCCGTCACCCCCGCGCGCGTGCCGCGCGGGGGTGACGGGCTTTCCCGGCCCCTCGCCCCACGAGCCGGTGCCGGTCACGTAATCTTCACGGTTGCGGGCCGTTGTCGGAGAAACCCGTTGTCGGAGAAGCATGGAGGGGGCCGACCGGTGGCTGAGGAAGCTCTGGAGCCGCGGGTGCGGCTGCCGCAGCTGAGGCTCGACGAACTGCTGGGCGAGGTGCAGGCCCGGCTGGACGCGGCCCGGGGCACCCGCGACCGCGTGCACAGCCTCCTGGAGGCCGTGCTCTCGGTGGGCAGGGAACTCGACCTCCAGCAGGCGCTGCACGGCATCGTCGAGGCCGCCGCGGTGCTGGTCGACGCGCAGTACGCGGCGCTCGGCGTGATCGGGCCGGACGGCCGCCGTCTCTCCGCCTTCCACACCATCGGCGTGAGCGACGAGGAGATCGCCAAGATCGGCCCCTATCCCGAGGGGCACGGCATCCTCGGCGAGCTGATCCGCCATCCGGAGCCGCTGCGGCTCACCAAGCTCTCCGAGCACCACGCCTCGCACAGCTTCCCGCGCCACCACCCGCCGATGGACAGCTTCCTGGGCGTCCCGATCCGGGTGCGCGACCAGGTCTTCGGCAACCTGTACCTGACCGAGAAGCGGGGCGGCGCCCAGTTCGACGAGGACGACGAGTCGGTCCTCTCCACGCTCGCCGTCGCGGCCGGCGTGGCGATCGACAACGCCCGCCTCTACGAGGAGTCCCGGCTGCGCGAGCGGTGGCTGCGCGCCAACGCCGAGATCACCCACAGCCTGATGTCCGGCACCGGCCGCGCCGACGTCCTGGGCCTGATGGCCGAGCGCGCCCGCGAGATCACCGGCGCCGCCCGCGCCGTCGTCGCGGTGCCGCTGGACGACGACGCGCACGCCCTCTCCCTCCG
>NZ_JACADT010000985.1:0-2116 GCF_013421635.1 Streptomyces sp. UH6
CTGGTCCGGTCCGGCGGTGAGGAGCCTGGCGGCGAGGCGTTCGGCGGTGAGGAGCCTGGCGGTGCGGTGTCCGGCGGGTTCGGCCGCGGGCCCGAACTGGACCGGACGGTCGCCGCGGAGGCCGGGGCGCTGCTGGACGCCGGGCGCAACGGAGCCGTCGTCGAGATCGGCGAGCAGGGCTCTCGTTGCGGAGCGCCGCTCTCGTTGCTGGTGGAGACCTCCACGCCGCCGCCGCGGATGATCGTCTTCGGCGCCGTCGACTTCGCGGCGGCCCTGGCACGGGTCGGCAGGTTCCTCGGCTTCCACGTCACGGTCTGCGACGCGCGTTCCGTCTTCGCGACGGAGCGCCGCTTCCCGGAGGCCGACGAGGTGGTCGTCGAGTGGCCCCACCGCTACCTGGAGAACACCACCGTGGACGCCCGCACGGTGCTGTGCGTCCTCACCCACGACCCCAAGTTCGACGTCCCGCTGCTGACGGCGGCGCTGGAACTGGACGTCGCGTACGTCGGCGCGATGGGCTCGCGCCGCACCCACCTCGACCGGTTGGCCCGTCTCCGCGAGGAGGGCGTGCCGGAGGAGGCGCTGGCCCGCCTGCGGTCCCCGATCGGCCTCGACCTCGGCGCGCGCACCCCGGAGGAGACGGCGCTGTCCATCGCCGCGGAGATCGTCGCCGCCCGCCGCGGCGGCACGGGCGTCCCCCTCACGGGCGCGGCCCTCCCGATCCACCGCTGACACCCACCGGCCCCGTCCCCTCCCGCGGCGGGTCACCGGGTCTCCGGGTCTCCGGGTCTCCGGGTCTCCGGGAGGCAGGTCACCGGGTGCCGCCCCAGGGGGAAGGGAGGTGGCGTCAGGCGCCGGTGACCGGGGGGTACCCGTAGGCGCCGGCCGGACGGGCGTGCGCGTCCCGGTCGTAGAACGGGCGGGCATTGGCCCGCATCCACAGCGCGACCGGATCGTGGTCGTCGGCCATGGCGACCGTGGAGACCGCCAGGCCGTCCGGCACCGCGCCGACCGACTGGCTCATCATCGACCGCACCGACTCCACCGCCGCGGGCGACGCCTGGTAGACGTCGAGCCCGATCGCCAGGTAGGGCGCGCCGAGCACCGGCTGCACCCAGGCGCGGCGCAGCGCGCGCACCGCCGGGGTGCGGTGGGCGTTCTGGGCCAGCAGGGCGTAGAACTGCGGTACCTCTATCGCGGGTTCGGACAGCCGCAGCGGCCCGGCCGGCTGCCGGTCGAGGCCCGCGGAGATCCGGCGCAGGTCCAGCCAGGGGATGCCGACCCCGCCACCGGGCGCGTGCGGGTTGAGCCACAGGCCGTGGTGGTCCGGGTAGAGGGCGTCGGCGGCCTCGAGGGCGTCGACGACCTCGTAGCCGCGGCTCCAGCCGCTGGCGGAGAGTTCCCGGTCGGAGGTCACGCAGGGCACGTAGGTGTACCCGTCGACCTCCATGATCCCGTACTGCGCGTCGGGGGAACCGGACCGGCCGTGCCACAGCAGCATCCAGAGCCGGCCGGCGGACGGGGCCGCGAGGGCGCCCAGCAGCGCCTCGTAGGCGTCATAGCGCCCGGGCGTCACCTGGCGCAGCATCTGCTCCACCTGCCCGGCGGCGGCCGTGCCCGACGCGCTCACCTCAACCAGCCTTTCGCGACGACATTGGTTTTCCGCCCCATCGATGTCCGACAGCGAGTGTTCGACCGGGATTATGAAACCAGCTTAAGCGGGGTCGAAGACACCACCTTGACCGAGCCGGGACCTGCCGGGCGATTTGCCCCGCCCGGCCGCCCGGTCGGCTCAGACGGTCCCGTAGAAGGGCCGCACCTTGGTGCGCAGGTAGTCGCAGACGGGGTCCGCGACCGCGTCGAGGAGGACGAGGTTGACGGGCCAGCGGACCGGGTGACGTCCCAGGGCGCGGCCGAGGGCGTCCAGCGGGAGGGCCCTGGCGTCCCCCGACGGGGCGTCCCAGGTGGCGAGTTCGACGCCGACGAACAGCGTCGGCTCGGCCGTCTCGATCGTCGCCAGGCAGCGGCGCGCGCTCGCGACCACGCCGAGGGCGGCGAACTCCTCGGAGGCGGCGCGCAGGAAGTCCACCGGGTCGTCCTGCCAGTCCGGTTCCTG
>NZ_JACADT010000986.1:0-2094 GCF_013421635.1 Streptomyces sp. UH6
CCCGCCTCGGAGGCACCCGCCATGGTGGCGCTGGCCTTCCCCGGCGAGTAGCCGATGGACTCCATCCACTGTCCGGTGCCCTCCAGCCCGTGGCCGCCGAACCAGCCGAAGAGCTTCTGCGTCCCGTGCGCCACGAGCACCCCGCCGGTGCCCGCCCGAAGCAGCAGCAGACCGAGATCACGCCGGTCGAAACACGTCACGTCGACTCCCTGAACCGATGACCGGTACCAACCGCCACCGAGTCCCCACGTTTCGGCCGTTCCACCCGCGCACGCGAGTGATCTCCGGGGGGCGCGGGGAGGTTACCCAGCCGTCATCTGCATGTCGTGTCCTCAACAACCGGGGGTCGTCCTGTCCCGTTCGAATGCCTTCCGCATCCCGTCCTCGCCCCCGTCCCGGAAGGCCACCATGGCAGCGCCCGACCGCACGACCTCGCACTCGTCCGAACTCCGCTCGGCGGCACGCGCGTGGGGACGCCGAAGATTCCTGACCACCACCGGCGCGGCGGCCGCGCTGGCGTTCGCGGTCAACCTTCCCGGCGCGGGGACCGCCGCCGCCGACGAGCTCGAGCCGGCCCGGCTGACGGAGGACCCGTTCACCCTCGGCGTGGCGTCCGGCGACCCGCTGCCCGACTCGGTGGCGCTGTGGACCCGGCTCGCCCCGAGGCCGCTGGAGCTCGACGGCGGCCTGCCGGACCGGCGGATCTCCGTGCACTGGGAACTCGCCCACGACGAGCGGTTCCGCCGGATCGCCCGGCGCGGACACGCCTGGGCCCACCCGGAGTTCGACCACGCCGTCCACGTCGACGTGCGGAACCTGCGGCCGGGCACCGTCTACCACTACCGCTTCCGCGCCGGTGACTGGATCAGCCCTGTCGGCCGCACCCGCACCGCCCCGGGGGCCGGCGCCCGGGTGGACGCCCTGAAGTTCGGCCTGGTCTCCTGCCAGCGGTACGACCAGGGTCACTGGACCGCCTACCGGCACCTGGCCGGCGAGGACCTGGACGCGGTCTTCCACCTCGGCGACTACCTGTACGAGTACGCGGTCAACGCCCAGGCGGGCGGGCGGGGTTACACGGACCGGGTGATCCCGGCCCACTTCAACCACGAGACGGTGACGCTGGAGGACTACCGCCTGCGGTACGCCCTCTACAAGTCCGACCCGGACCTGATCGCCGCCCATCTCGCCCACCCGTTCGTGGTGACCTGGGACGACCACGAGACGGAGAACAACTACGCGGGCGACACCCCGGAGAACACCGTCCCGCCGGAGGAGTTCCTGCTGCGCCGGGCCGCCGCGTACCGCGCGTACTGGGAGAACATGCCGCTGCGCGCCGCGCAGCGTCCCGAGGGCTCCGACCTGCGGCTGTACCGCCGCATGCACTGGGGCGACCTCGCCCAGTTCGACATCCTGGACACCCGCCAGTACCGCACCGACCAGGCCAACGGGGACGGCTGGAAGACGCCCACCGCCGCGTCCGAGGCCGAGTCGATGACGCTGACCGGGGCGGAGCAGGAGCGGTGGCTGACGGACGGGTGGCGGCGGTCCTCCGCGCTCTGGAACGTGGTGCCGCAGCAGGTGACCTTCAGCCGCCGCAACAACCCGGCGGCGGGCAACACCACCCTCTCCATGGACTCCTGGGACGGCTACCCCGCCTCGCGGCGACGGGTGCTGGAGGGATGGAAGGCGTCCGGCCAGGAGAACCTCATGGTCCTCACCGGTGACGTCCACGTGCACTACGGCCTGGACATCAAGGAGAACTTCGACGACCCGTCCTCGCGGACGCTGGGCACGGAGGTCGTCACCTCGTCGGTCTCCTCCGGCGGGAACGGGGCGGCACGGCCGGCCAACTGGGCGGGGTACCTGGAGCGCAACCCGCACCTGCGGTTCTACAACGGGCTGCGGGGTTACACGACGGTCGAGCTGGGGCGGCGGGTGGCCCGCACGGAGTTCAAGACCGTCGACCGGGTCACCGTCCCCGGCGCCCCCCTCACGGTCGCCGGCGCCTTCGTGACCGAATCCGGCAACCCGGGCCTGACCCCGGCCTGATCCGGTCTGGGCCCAGACCGGGCCCAGACCGGGGCGGGGCGGGTC
>NZ_JACADT010000987.1:0-2088 GCF_013421635.1 Streptomyces sp. UH6
GGCGTCGCCTGCGGACGGCCGTGCCGCCCGCAGGACGCGACGGTCAGTGGTCAGTCCTGCTCCGCCAGGCGGGCCGGGAAGCCGCCGGTGGCGACCGGGCCCCAGCCGACCGGGGTGACGCGGATGAGGGACTTGCCCTGCTTGAGCATGGCGGCCCGGTACTCGTCCCAGTCCGGGTGCTCGCCCGCGATGTTCCGGTAGTACTCCACCAGCGGCTCCACCGAGTCCGGGGAGTCGATCACCTCGGCGGTGCCGTCGACCTGCACCCAGGGGCCGTTCCAGTCGTCACTGAGCACGAGGACCGAGACCCGCTCGTCGCGCCGGGCGTTGCGGGTCTTGGCCCGCTCCGGGTAGGTGGAGATCACGATGCGGCCGGCGTCGTCGACCCCGCAGGTCAGCGGCGAGCCCTGCGGGCCGCCGTCGGCGCGGCGGGTGAGCAGGATCGCGCGGTGGCGGGGGCGGACGAAGTCCAGCAGTTCCTCGAGCGAGACGGAGGTGTTGGTCGCGATGTTCTTCGGTGCCATGGTCCGCAGCCTAGGGGCCGACGGGGGCCGCGGACACGCTCCGGCGCGTGCGCGGACGGGAGCCGTCCGGGCGGGAACGCGCCGACGGCGACGGCGCGCACACCGTACGGTGCACGCGCCGTCGTCGCCGTCGCCGCGTCCCCGCCGTCGTCGGCAGTGGACGGGGAGGAGAAGAACGGGAACGAGGGAGCGGGAGGAGGCCGTCAGGCGGCCGGCAGCCCCGTGCCGTGTACCGCCTGGACGTCCAGCTCCACCCGCAGGGTGGTGCCGATGGCGGCGATGCCCGCCTGGACGATCTGGTTGTAGTTCATCGCGAAGTCCTCCCGCCGCAGCTCCGTGGTGGCCCGGAAGGCGGCGCGGGTGCCGCCCCACGGGTCGGCGCCGGTGCCGAGGTAGCTGAGGTCCAGGTCGACCGGGCGGACCACGCCCCGCATGGCCAGCTCGCCGTGGACGGTCCAGCGGTCGGGCCCGGCCGGGGTGAGGGCGTGGGACCGGTAGGTGATCTCCGGGTACGTCTCGACGGCGAGGAAGTCGTCGGAGCGCAGGTGGTCGTCGCGCATCCGGTTGCCGGTGTCGATCGAGCCGGCGCGGATCACCGCGTCCACCCGGGAGCGGGCGACGTCGTCGGGGGCGATCTCGACCGTGCCGGCGAACTCGGTGAACCGGCCGCGCACGCTGGAGATGCCCAGGTGCTGGGCGACCGCTCCGACCGTCGAGTGCGCCGGGTCGATGGTCCACGGGCCGGGCGGCGGGAGTTCCTCCCCGCCCTGGCGGGCCAGGGTGACGGCGCCGACCTCGGCGTTCCCGGTGGCGGTGACGATGGCACTGGCGGCCGCGGGGGCGTAGCCGACGGCGGTGACGATCACCGTGTACGCGCCGGGGGACAGCACGGTCGCGTCCCGCACCGCGCCCTCCCCGTCCGCCTCGGCGCGCAGCACCTGCGCGCCCCGGGCGTCGGTGAGCGTGACGACCGCGTGCGACACGGCCCATCCGTCCCGCGTCCGGACTCGTGCGGTCAAAGCCATCCCGTTTTCTCCCTACAAAGGCTTACAAATTGACCATAAAGAGACAGAGGTTGTCTGCTCGGCGGAAACGAACCGGCCGGTGGCAGGCCTCACGAGGAGACCTGCCACCGGCCGGGACCGTCTATTCGCCGGGGTGGGCGAGCTCGACGGTGTGGTCCTCGACGTCCTGCCGGACGGTCAGCGTGGTGGCCACCGGCGGGTAGCCCGTGGCGATGACCGTGTACTCGCCGCTGTCCAGGTCGGCGAAGGCGTACGCGCCGTCCTCGCCGGTGGTGGCGGTGGAGACCACGTTGCCGGCCGCGTCCAGGAGGGTGACCCGGGCGTCCGTCAGCGGACCGCGCGGCGACCGCACGACGCCCTTGAGCTGCGAACCCGCCTCCAGCGCGGCCTCCACCCGGGTGACCCCGGTGGTGGCGACCCGGACCGGCAGCGCGCTCGGCCGGAAGCCGGCGGCGTTGACCGCGACGGTCACGTCGCCCGGGACCACCGCGCCGAAGGCGAACTCGCCCTGCGCGTCGGTGGCGCCGGTGGCGATCAGG
>NZ_JACADT010000988.1:0-2084 GCF_013421635.1 Streptomyces sp. UH6
CGGGTGCTGGAGGCGGGCCTGGCCGACGGTCCGTCAGCACTGCCCCGGGCCCTGGTCTCGGCGGCGTACGCCGGTGTACGCGGCCACCCGGTACTGTTCGGCGCCGCGCACTGGGCGGGAATCGCCGCGCGTGCGGAGGGCGATCAGGGGGCACGCGCCTACCTGAGGGCGCGTGAGGCGGAGGTCGCGCTGGTGGAGTGCGCGGATGTGGCCGACCCCCGCGACATCGACACGGTGCCGGATCTGGCCCGCCTGCGACCGGAGCGATGAACCTCCCTTTCCGCCATGAGGAATCTGGTGTCCACTTGTCAGAAGTTCCGTACGTGCCTCTGCTGAAGGAGTCCGCTGATGTCCGCACCCGCGCCGTCCCCGGCCACCGTCGTCGACGCCGAGCCCCTGCCGCGGCAGGAGGAGGTCCTGACCGATGAGGCCCTCGCCTTCGTGGCGGGGCTGCACCGCCGTTTCACCCCGCGGCGCGACGAACTGCTCGAGCGCCGTGCCCGGCGCCGTGCCGAGATCGCCCGGACCGCCTCCCTCGACTTCCTGGCGGAGACCGCCGCGATCCGGGACGACGACACCTGGCGGGTGGCTCCGTGTCCCGAGGCGCTGCGGGACCGCCGGGTGGAGATCACCGGGCCCACCGACCGCAAGATGACGATCAACGCGCTCAACTCGGGTGCGCGGGTCTGGCTCGCGGACTTCGAGGACGCCCTCTCCCCCACCTGGGAGAACGTGGTGACCGGGCAGCTCAATCTGATCGACGCCTACCGCCGGGACATCGACTTCACCGACGCCGCGTCCGGCAAGTCGTACGCGCTGCGGCCGGACGAGGAACTGGCGACGGTGGTGACGCGGCCGCGCGGCTGGCACCTGGACGAGCGTCACCTGGAGGTCGACGGCGAGAAGGTGCCGGGCGCCCTGGTCGACTTCGGCCTGTACTTCTTCCACAACGCCCACCGCCTGCTGGAGATGGGCAAGGGCCCGTACTTCTACCTGCCGAAGCTGGAGTCGCACCTGGAGGCGCGCCTGTGGAACGACGTCTTCGTCCACGCCCAGGACGTCCTCGGCGTGCCGCAGGGCTCGGTGCGGGCGACGGTGCTGATCGAGACCATCACGGCCGCCTACGAGATGGAGGAGATCCTGTACGAGCTGCGTGACCACGCCTCCGGGCTGAACGCGGGCCGCTGGGACTACCTGTTCTCCCTCGTGAAGAACTTCCGCGACTGCGGGCCGCGCTTCGTGCTGCCGGACCGCAACGCGGTCACCATGACGGCCCCGTTCATGCGTGCCTACACGGAACTGCTGGTCCGCACCTGTCACCGGCGGGGTGCGCACGCGATCGGCGGCATGGCCGCGTTCATCCCCTCCCGGCGGGACGAGGAGGTCAACAAGGTCGCCCTGGAGAAGGTGCGGGCGGACAAGGACCGGGAGGCGGGCGACGGCTTCGACGGCTCGTGGGTCGCCCACCCCGATTTGGTGCCGCTGTGCGAGGCGTCCTTCGACGCGGTGCTGGGCGACCGGCCGCACCAGAAGGACCGGCTGCGCGAGGAGGTCGACGTGCGGGCGGCCGACCTGCTGGCGGTCGACTCGCTGGAGGCCCGGCCGACCTACGCCGGTCTGGTCAACGCGGTCCAGGTGGGCATGCGGTACATCGAGGCGTGGCTGCGCGGGCTGGGCGCGGTGGCGATCTTCAACCTGATGGAGGACGCGGCCACCGCCGAGATCTCCCGGTCGCAGATCTGGCAGTGGATCAACGCGGGCGTCGAGTTCGAGAACGGCGAGAAGGCCACCCCGGAGCTGACCCGCCGGGTCGCCGCCGAGGAGCTGGCGCACCTGCGGGCCGAGCTGGGTGAGGAGGCGTTCACGGCCGGTCACTGGCAGGAGGCGCACGACCTGCTGCTCAAGGTGGCGCTGGACGAGGAGTACGAGGAGTTCCTCACCCTGCCGGCCTACGGGCGCCTCGCGGGCTGACACCCGGTCCCGGACCCACGGTCACCCCGGCCACGGCCCCGTCCGCGTCGCCGCCCGGGGGCGGCGCCGGAGCCCGGAGCACGCTCAGGTCCGAGCCGCACCCGGGTCCGGCG
>NZ_JACADT010000989.1:0-2082 GCF_013421635.1 Streptomyces sp. UH6
CGGGCCAGCTCCGCGAGGGGGGTGGCGCCGGTCCGTTCGGGCCTCGGCGGCCCCGCGGGTTTCGCGGACGCGGCCTGCGTGTGGGGGGACTGATCAGCGTGTGGCACGGCGGTGAGCGTACCGGGCGCGGGGGTGCCGGAGCGAAGCGAGGGGCCGGGCGGGGCGTGGCCGGATCCGTCGGCGGGACCGGGGCCGGAGGTGATCGTCGTCACGGGCTTTCCTGGTGTTCTGGGCGGTGCTGACGGGGGACGCCGTGCCTCACGGCTTGCGGGCGGCTTCGGGGTCGAAGGTGACGGGCAGTCGGGCCGGTTCCTCTCCGGTGGGCGGGATCTGGAGGGCCTTCAGGGCGAATTCCATGACCTGCTTGTGCACGGGGCCGCAGATCTGTCCGCCGAAGTGGCTGCCCTCGGTGGGGTTCTGGATGACGCAGTAGACGGTGATGCGCGGCTTGTCGGCGGGGGCGAATCCGGCGAAGGAGGAGGTGTAGCCGCGGTAGTTGCCGGTCTTGGGATCCACCCGGTTGGCGGTGCCGGTCTTTCCGGCCACCCGGTAACCGGGGATGCGTGCCTTGGTGCCGGTGCCCTCGCCGTCGTCGACCACGGACTCCAGCATCCGGGAGAGGGTGCCGGCGGTCTTCTCGCTGATCACCCGCTTCTTCTCCGGCTCCGGCGCCGCGGTGAAGCGGCCGTCGGGGCCGCGGGTGCCGCGGACCAGGGTGGGTTCCACCCGCACGCCGCCGTTGGCGACCGTCGAGTAGACGGAGGCCGCCTGTAGGGCGTTGACGGAGACGCCCTGGCCGAAGGGGATCGTGTACTGCTGCGAGGTCGACCAGTCCTCGGGCGGGGCCAGGATGCCGGAGGTCGCGCCGGGCAGGCCGAGCCCGGTGGGCTGCCCGATGCCGAACTTGCGCAGGTAGGAGTGGAGGACCTCGTTGGCCTCCTTCTGCGTGTCGCCGAGCTGGCCGGTGGCCATGATGGTGCCGATGTTGCTGGACTTGGCGAGCACGCCGTTGAGCGTGAGGTGCCAGGTCTCGTGGTCGATGTCGTCGCGGAAGAGCCGGTCGCCGCGGTGCAGCCGGTTGGGCACCGTGACGTGGGTCAGCGGGGTGGCCACGCCCTCGTCGAGGACGGCGGCCATGGAGATCACCTTGGCGGTGGAGCCGGGTTCGTAGGCGTCCTCGACGGCGGCGTTGCGCAGGGCGGCGGGGTCGGCCTCGGAGAGGTCGTTGGGGTCGAAGCCGGGGGCGTTGGCCATGGCCAGGATCTCCCCGGTGCGGGTGTCCTGGACGATGACGTAGCCGCGGTCGGCCTCCGACTTCGCCACCTGGTCGCCGATGGCCTTCTGCGCGGCCCACTGGATGTCGCGGTCGATGGTGAGCTCGACGGTGGAGCCGGGCACGGCGGGCTTCTCGCTCAGGCCCGCGGTGGGCACCTGACGGCCGCCGGACTGCGCGTAGCGGATCTCGCCGTCGCGGCCGGCCAGGGTCTCCTGGAGCTGCCGTTCGATGCCGCCGCCGCCCTCGCCCTCGGCGTCGACCCAGCCCAGCACGGCGGCCGCCAGGTCGCCGTTGGGGTAGACGCGCTTGCTGCTGGGGGCGGAGAAGACGCCGGCCAGCACGTTGACCACGCCGGAGTCCTCCCTCTCCTGACGGGCCAGTTCGGCCTTGAGGTCGGCGATCTGCTGCCACTCCTGGGGGGTGCGGCGGCGGGCGAGCAGGACGTACATGGTGTTCTTCGTCCGCAGCTTGCGGGCGATCTCCGCCTGCTCCTCCTGGTCGCCGCCGAGCACCTGGGTGAGCAGTTCGGCGGCCCGTTCGGGGGCGTCGTCGACGCCGGTGGCCTTGCGGGTGAACATCGTGGGGTCGGCGGTGATGTCGTCGGCGTCGACGCTGCTGGCGAGGGCGACGCCGTTGCGGTCGGTGATGCCGCCGCGCTCCGCCTCGACCGTCTGGTCCACGTAGCGGTTCTGCTGGGCCTTGGCGGTGTAGGTGCTCGCGTCGACCGCCTGGACCTGGAGCAGCCGCACCAGGAAGGCGGAGAGCACCAGGGTGAGGGCGAGGCCGATCAGGCGCAGTCGCGGGCG
>NZ_JACADT010000099.1:0-10654 GCF_013421635.1 Streptomyces sp. UH6
CCCGCGCGGACGCCCGGGGCCGGCCCGAGGGACCGACCCCCGGGGCATCGGCGGAGTCCCGGGAGGCGGCTGCAACAATGGGCGGCGTGACCCGCGCATCCTTGGACAAGCAGCCGCACGAAGTCGCCTCGATGTTCGACGGGGTGGCGAAACGCTACGACCTGACCAACGACGTGCTGTCCCTGGGGCAGGCCCGGCTGTGGCGCAAGGAGGTCGCCAAGGCGGTGGACGCGCGTCCGGGGCAGAAGGTGCTGGACCTGGCGGCCGGCACGGCGACCTCCTCGCAGCCGTTCGCGGAGGCCGGCGCGTACGTGGTGCCGTGCGACTTCTCCCTCGGCATGCTCCGGGTCGGCAAGGAGCGCCACCCGTGGATGCCGTTCACGGCGGGGGACGCGACCCGGCTCCCCTTCGGGGACGACACGTTCGACGCCGTCACCATCTCCTTCGGCCTGCGCAACGTGCAGGACACCGAGACCGCGCTCGCCGAGATGTACCGGGTCACCAAGCCGGGCGGGCGCGTGGTGATCAGCGAGTTCAGCCGGCCGGTGTGGGCGCCGTTCCGCACGGTCTACATGGAGTACCTGATGAAGGCCCTGCCGCCGGTGGCGCGGGCCGTCTCCTCCAACCCGGACGCGTACGTGTACCTGGCCGAGTCGATCCAGGAGTGGCCCGACCAGCCGTCCCTGGCGGCCCTGCTGGGCAAGGCCGGCTGGAGCGAGGTGGCCTGGCGCAACCTCACGGGCGGCATCGTGGCGCTGCACCGCGGCTTCAAGCGGGTCTGACGGACCGTCGCGGCGGGGCCCGGCGAGCCGCCGGACCCCGCGCCGTGGCGCCCGGTCCCGCCGTCCGCGGCGTCAGACGAGGGAGAGCCGGTACATGTGCCCCTCCCGCCCCAGGTCCGGAGTGACGAACCGCTGGACGAGCTCCATGCCCAGCCTCCGGGTGACCGCGACGGACCGCTCGTTCTCCGCGTCGACCATCGCCACCACCGACTCGACCCCGGTCTCCCGGACCCGCTCCAGCGTCTGCCGGGCCGCCGCGGTCACATAGCCCCGGCCCCAGTACCGGCGGCCCAGCCGCCAGCCGATCTCGATCTCGCCGACCGCCGGCCCCCAGTCCTGCGGCCACGGCTGGGCGCCGACGAAGCCCATCACCTCGTCCTCCTCGTCGAGCACCGACCAGAAGCAGAAGCCGTGCTCGGCCGCGTTCCTGCGCTGCCGGGCCGTGCTCAGCTGGTAGGAGGAGACGTCCCGGGAGACGCCGCCGAAGAACTCCATCACCTCCGGGTCGTCGAAGAGGTCGTGCCAGGCCCAGGCGTCCTCGTCGGTCGGGACGCGGAGTCTCACCACGGGAAGCGTGCGGTTCACGGTGTCTGCCTTCGGCCGGAGATCGGTGGTCGCTGCATAGACTGCCCATGTCATGCCCCGTCGGCACCCTCGTTCCCGGGGAGAATCCGCTGTGACCGAGCCGCTCCCCGACCGCCCCGACAGCACCGCGGACACCGACGGCGCCGTGGACCCCGGCAGCGCGACGGACGCCGACGTGATCGTGGTCGGCGCCGGTCCGTCCGGCTCTGCCGCCGCCCACCATCTGGCCCGCGCCGGACTCGACGTCCTGCTGCTGGAGAAGACCGCCTTCCCCCGCGAGAAGGTCTGCGGCGACGGCCTCACCCCCCGGGCCGTCAAGGAACTGGTGGCCATGGGCGTCGACACCTCCCCGGAGGCCGGCTGGCTGCCCAACAAGGGGCTGCGCGTGATCGCCGGCGGGATGCGGCTGGAGCTGGACTGGCCGCAGCTGGCCACCTTCCCGGACCACGGACTCGTCCGCCGCCGCGACGACTTCGACGAACGGCTGGCCCGGCAGGCCCGGACGGCCGGAGCACGGCTCCTCCAGCGCTGCACCGTCACCGGACCGGTCCTCGACGACCGCACCGGCCGCATCACCGGCGTGCGTGCCACGCTCGGCGAGGAGAGGCGTCCGGTGACGTTCCGCGCCCCGCTGGTGGTGGCGGCCGATGGCAACTCCAGCCGCCTCTCCCTCGCGATGGGCCTGCGGCGCCGCGCGGACCGGCCGATGGGCGTGGCCGTGCGGACCTACTTCACCAGCCCGCGCCACGACGACGACTACCTGGAGTCCTGGCTGGAGGTGCGGGACCGGCCGGACCCCGGCGGCCGCCTGCTGCCCGGCTACGCCTGGGTCTTCGGCCTGGGGGACGGCACCTGCAACGTGGGCCTGGGTGTCCTGGACGCCTCGCTGCCGTACCAGGACCCGGACTGGCGACGCGTGCTGCGGGACTGGTGCGCGTCGCTGCCCAAGGAGTGGGGCTTCACCCCCGAGCACATGACCGGCCCGGTCCGCGGCGCCGCGCTGCCGATGGGATTCAACCGGCAGCCGCACTACGCCGACGGGCTGCTGCTGGTCGGCGACGCCGCGGGCGCCGTCAACCCGTTCAACGGCGAGGGCATCGCCTATGCGATGGAATCCGGGCGGACCGCCGCCGAGGTGGTGGCACAGGCCCGGGCCCGGCGCACCGCGCAGGGCCGTGAGGCGGCGCTGCGGCTCTACCCGCGCGTCCTCAAGGACACCCACGGCGGCTACTACACGCTCGGCCGTGCCTTCGTGAAGCTGATCGGCCGGCCGGCGCTGATGAGACTGGCCACCGAGCGGGGACTCTCCCACCCGCAGCTGATGAAGATCGCCTTCCGCCTCGTGAACAACCTGACCGATCCCACCGGCGGCGACGCCGTGGACCGCGTCCTGGCCGCGCTGACGAGGATCACGCCCCGGTCCTGAGAAAGATTCCTGGTCCTGACGAGGAGCGCCCTGGTCCTGACGAGGAGCTCCCCGTCCTCGCGACCGGAAGCCCTCTTCCGCTTTTTTCCGGCATGTCGGGGCAACCGGTGACGCCCGCCGACCGTCGTACGACCTGGGCGTCGGCCGGCGCCCGCGGGGTGACGGGAGGGCAACGCCATGACAGGGGACGTGCGACGCCGACGCGGAAGACGTGTACGGGCGGGCCGGGGCGCCCGCCGCCGGGGGGCGCTGGGGCTGCTGGCGGTGACGGCACTTCTGCTCGGCGGCACCACGGGCACCGCCCGGGCCGCGACGACGGATCCCTGGCCGGTCTCCGTCGGCTTCTCCCCCCAGCAGCTGGACGTGCGGCCGGGCCAGTGGGTGGAGGTCTTCCCGTTCCTGGAGGTGCCGGTCTCCGAACCCGAGCCGGACCCGGAGACCGGAGTGGTCCCCCCGGTGCACGACGGGCCCTACACCCTCACCTTCGACGCGAGCGGCCTCGACGGCATCACCTCGGTCGACCTGTCCTGCGGGGACGGCCCGGTCACCACCTGCGCGTACGACCGGATGTACTGGCCGGACGGGCCGGTCGACGTCCTCACGCTGCGCGTCGACCCGGAGGCCGTGCCCGGCGCGACCGGCACGTTCATCCTGACCGGGCAGGGCGAAGGGCTGGCCTTCACCTCGTTCCCCCTGACCGTCCGGGTGGTCGCCCCCGGGGCCCCCGAGTACCAGGAACGGGTCCTCACCGAACCGGCCGGTTCCGCGCCGGTGACGTCCTTCGGGCGCCCGTGACGGGGGCCTCCGCGGGTGTGACGGGTTCGTGATGAACTCCTGGGCAACCAGGGGCAGTCGGGCCCGGTCGAACGGGGTGCATCACCCGGTGCACCCCTTCGGCGAAAAGGTCTTCACCTCATGAACTCATCGGCCCGACGGCCACGGGGCCCTCGCGGAGCTGCCGCTCTGCTGGCCACCGCCGTCCTGCTGACCGGCGGCCTCGCGGGCACCGCGCAGGCCGAGGACGAGGCTCCGCTCACCCTCCCGATCACCGCGAGCAAGACCCACGTGGACGTCGACCTCGCGGACCACGCGGAGGGCATGCAGGGCCCGGAGGCCACCATCGGCTTCAAGGGCCCCGGCGAGGAACCGGAGCCGGACGAGGAAGGCGTGATCTACCCGGTCCGCTACGCGGACTTCAAGGTCACCGTCGACGCCAGCGACCTGGAGGGCGTCGTCTCGGTCGACCTGTCCGGGCTGCACAACTGCGACGTGGAGGACATGGTCGCGGTCTGCAGCGGCTGGGAGGTCTACGCCGGCCAGTACTACAACGAGCTCGGCAGCATCCAGTTCAACGCCACCTCCGGCAGCGCGTCCGGTGACACCGGAACCGTCCGCATCACGGGCGAGGGCGAGAACCTGACCTTCACCCCGCAGACCATCGACGTCCTGGTCGGCGGCGCCGCCTACAAGGGCCGCACGCTCACCGAGCCCAAGGGGTTCGCGGCGGGCGACACCCTGAAGGCGCCGCTCGGCTTCAGGAACGCCGGCGGCCAGGACGGCAAGGGCGCCGTGCTCAAGGTCCACGGCAGCTACGGCCTGCTCTTCGAGCAGCGGTACCGGAACTGCACGTACACGGAGACCACCACGGGCTCCCTGCTCCACCAGGGCACCGACGTGGTCTGCGTCTTCCCCGGCACCTTCGAGGCCGGTGCGGCGTACGAGCTGTCGGCGCCCATGGAGATCGGAACCCACGACTACGCCGCGTTCGACATCGTCCACTACCGCTTCTCCCCGGGCACGGCCTCCGGCAGCGGGAAGCCGGGCGACGGGCCGGAGCTGACCCTGCGCGAGGTCCCGGGCGCCGACGCCGGTGACTACGCCACCTACACCGAGCTCGACTTCCCGACCAACACCCCCATCGACCTGGAGCTGACCGGCGCCTCGGTGAAGGGCGGCAAGGGCGACACCGTCACGGCCGAGCTGGGCTTCCGCAACAACGGCCCGGCCTGGATCAGCTCGCTCCGTTCGGGCGGCGAGCCCATCAGGTTCACGGTCGGGACGCCGGAGGGCACCACGGTGACGAAGGCCCCCGCGAACTGCCGGCAGGCAAACGTCGAGGACAGGCGCGAGTACCTCTGCTCGGTCGCCACCCCGATGCTCCCCGACGCCGCCTACGACCTGCCGTTCGAGCTGCGCGTCGACAAGGTGGTGGCGGGCGCCAAGGGCAAGGCGGCCCTCCCCGAGGGCGGCCGCCCGGACTCCGACCCGTCGAACGACACCGCCTGGATCGTGGTCAACGGCGACCAGGACACCACCCCGGGCGAGGACGACGAGCCGACGCCCGGCCCGGGTGACGGCGAGGACGACGGCCAGGACGGCGACGGCGGGGCCAAGGACGGCGAGCAGGACGGTGACACCGGCGGCGGCCTGGCCTCCACCGGTGCGGGCAACGCCCTGCTCATCGGCGGCGGCGCGCTGCTGCTGACCGCTCTGGGCGCCGGTCTGTACCTGATCCGCCGCCGGGCGGCCGGGACGACCGCGGTCTGATCCGCCGCCTCCCGGGAGGGCACACCGCTCCCGGACAGGAACGAAGGGCCGCAGCCCGGAGGCTGCGGCCCTTCGCCGTGTGTGTCGCTGGTGGGTGACGTCAGAGGACGCGGACCGCGCCGGACGGCGGGTCGTAGTCCAGGGACGCCTGCACGACGCCGGTGCCGGAGTTCTGCGCGCCGACGAACTGGCCGCCGCCCACGTAGATGGCCACGTGGTACGCGCTGCCCGCGCCACCCCAGTAGAGGATGTCGCCCGGCAGGAGGTTGCTCAGCGAGACCTGGGTGCCGGCCACGGACTGGTCCTGGGACACGCGCGGCAGGCTGACGCCCGCCTGCTTGTAGGCCGCCTGCACCAGGCCGGAGCAGTCCCAGGCGTTGGGGCCGGTGGCGCCGGAGACGTAGGCGTCGCCGACCTGGGCCTTGGCGAAGGCCACCACGGCGGCGGCGGATCCGCTGACGGCCGTGGAGGCGGAGGAGCTCGCGGAGGCGGTGGTGAGGGTCTCCCGGGCGGAGTCGCGCGAGGCGCGCTCGGCGGCCTCGCGGGCGGCCTTCTCCTCGGCCTCCTGCTTGGCCTCGGCCTCGGCCTTGGCCTTCTTGAGGTTGCGCTCGGCCAGGTCGGCGGCGCGCTCGGCGGCGGCGTCGCGCTCCGCCTGGAGCTCGTAGGTGGCGGCGGCCGACGCGGTGGCCTCCGCGGAGATGGCGGCCTCGGCCGTCAGGTCGGCCGTGAGGGTGGGGAGTTCCAGCGTCTGCGTCACGGGCTCGGCCGCAGTCGCCGTACCCGAGGCGCCGGCCACGGCAAGGGTGCTGAGAACGCCACCGGCGACTCCGGCTCGCATCGCGATCTTCGATGCGCTGCGGCGGGGCTTCCGGTGGCTGCGTATGTGAGCGGTCTGGGACATGGCAACCAGACCTACCAGGGGATCGTCCCTCCCTTCAACAATCGTGCCGTCCGCCACATTTGGCGCCCGTCGTCCCCGAAGTCTCCCTCAGGGAACGGTCATCAGGCACCAAAAGGGCGAAACGGGCACGCCTTCGCGAGGCTGTGAGCACGGAGTTCCAGCATTACGCCCGATTTGCCCACGCTTACCATCCGTGCACGAGTTCGCCAACTCGAAGGGGTTCCCGTGGCGGTCCGATGTGGCGGAGGTCACGGCGAGGTCACTGTTGTGATCTTCCCGTGTCGCTCGTGAACGCGTGCACACGCCGCGGGGCGCTTTCCGGCCACCGGCACGCGACGTTTCTCGTCGCCTCCGGAGGAAGCGGTCGCTTATATCAATGATCAACCACTGCCGCGAATTTGCTTGCACGGGAAGACTCTTGATATAGAGACGCGCCCTCTGGCCTGGGCGTACGCGTCAACTTGTCGCTTTGTGTGATCAGTTGTGTACGTGCAGCGTCAAGATCCAAGCCGTTCGCACCCGTTGATCGCCGTCCGGGTGGCAGAGATCACAAAGCCCGTCTCGTATCGCGTGTCGCAGATCACAGACCACCAGGCATAAGATGCGGAGCTACCGGGCTTGTGACCTGCTTCACATGTTCTCGATCTTCACGAGCGCCGAGCGAGCACCGAGCGAGCACCGAGAGGCAGGAGGCGGATCCGGTGTGCAAGCGCCAGCAGTCAGTGCCGACTGAGAGGAGCGAGGAGCGGTGAACGCGTATGCGCCCATCCTCGTACTGGGAGCCCTCGGGGCAGGCTTTGCGATCTTCTCCGTGGTCATGGCCACGCTGGTCGGTCCAGAGCGCTACAACCGAGCCAAGCTCGAGGCGTACGAGTGCGGTATCGAGCCGACCCCTCAACCGGCCGGCGGTGGGCGATTCCCCATCAAGTACTACCTGACGGCGATGCTCTTCATCATCTTCGACATCGAGATCGTCTTCCTCTACCCGTGGGCGGTCACCTTCGACGCCCTGGGGATCTTCGGGCTCGTCGAGATGCTGCTCTTCGTGCTCACCGTCTTCGTCGCGTACGCCTACGTGTGGCGGCGCGGCGGCCTGGACTGGGACTGAGAGGCCCCCAAGGGGCCTGAGGGGCTGAGAGAGACATGGGACTCGAGGAAAAGCTGCCGAGCGGATTCCTGCTGACCACCGTCGAGCAGGCCGCGGGCTGGGTGCGCAAGTCATCCATGTTCCCCGCCACGTTCGGCCTGGCGTGCTGCGCCATCGAGATGATGACGACAGGCGCCGGCCGGTACGACCTGGCGAGGTTCGGCATGGAGGTCTTCCGCGGATCACCGCGCCAGGCCGACCTGATGATCGTGGCGGGCCGGGTGAGCCAGAAGATGGCGCCCGTCCTGCGTCAGGTCTACGACCAGATGCCCGCTCCCAAGTGGGTGATCTCCATGGGCGTCTGCGCCTCGTCGGGCGGGATGTTCAACAACTACGCGATCGTGCAGGGCGTCGACCACATCGTGCCGGTCGACATCTATCTCCCCGGCTGCCCGCCGCGGCCGGAGATGCTGATGGACGCGATTCTCAAGCTCCACGAGAAGGTCCGCACCTCCAAGCTCGGCGTGAACGCCGAGCAGGCGGCCCGGGAGGCGGAGGAGGCGGCGCTGAAGGCCCTGCCGACCATCGAGATGAAGGGCCTCCTGCGATGAGCGACGCCAAAGAACCCGACCTGCACAGCGAGCCCAACCCGGAGAAGGACCTCTCCGCCTCCAACCTCCCCGGACAACGGGGGGACCACGGCGAGGAGATCCGCGTCCAGCGCGGCATGTTCGGCGCGAACAACGGCGGCGACACCTCCGGCTACGGCGGCCTGGTCCGCCCGGTCCGGCTCCCCGGCCCGTCCTCCCGGCCCTACGGAGGGTGGTTCGACGAGGTCGCCGACGAGCTGGAGGGCGCCCTGGAGGAACAGGGGCTGCTGCCGGAGAACGCGATCGAGCGCACCGTCGTCGACCGCGGCGAGCTCACCTTCCACATCGAGCGCGAGCACCTGCTGCGCGTCGCCCGCACCCTGCGGGACGACCCGGCCCTGCGCTTCGAGCTGTGCACCGGGGTCAGCGGCGTGCACTACCCGAACGACAAGGGGCGTGAGCTGCACGCCGTCTACCACCTGCGGTCGATCACCCACAACCGGCTGATCCGCCTGGAGGTCAGCGCGCCCGACAGCGACCCGCGGGTCCCCTCGCTGGTGTCGGTGTACCCGACCAACGACTGGCACGAGCGCGAGACGTACGACTTCTTCGGCCTCGTCTTCGACGGCCACCCGGCGCTGACGCGGATCATGATGCCGGACGACTGGCAGGGCCATCCGCAGCGCAAGGACTATCCCCTCGGCGGCATCCCCGTCGAGTACAAGGGCGCCCAGATCCCGGCTCCGGACCAGCGGAGGTCGTACTCATGAGCACGCAGTCGGCAACAGCCCGCGAGACCACCGAGGGCAAGGTCTACACGGTCACCGGAGGCGACTGGGACGAGGTCGTCGAGGCGGCCGCCAAGGCCGACGACGAGCGCATCGTCGTCAACATGGGTCCCCAGCACCCGTCCACCCACGGAGTGCTCCGGCTGATCCTGGAGATCGAGGGCGAGACCGTCACCGAGGCCCGCTGCGGCATCGGCTACCTGCACACCGGCATCGAGAAGAACCTCGAGTACCGGACGTGGACGCAGGGCACCACCTTCGTGACCCGCATGGACTACCTGACGTCCTTCTTCAACGAGACGGCCTACTGCCTCGCGGTGGAGAAGCTCCTCGGCATCGAGGACCAGGTACCCGACCGGGCGACGGTCATCCGCGTCCTGCTGATGGAGCTCAACCGGCTCTCCTCCCACCTGGTGTGCATCGCCACCGGCGGCATGGAGCTCGGCTCCACCACGATCATGATCTACGGCTTCCGCGACCGCGAGATCATCCTGGACCTCTACGAGCTCATCACCGGCCTGCGCATGAACCACGCGTACATCCGGCCCGGCGGGCTCGCCCAGGACCTCCCGCCCGGCGCCGTCGACCAGATCCGCGAGGCGATCAAGAAGCTGCGGAAGAACCTCCCGGAGTACGACAAGCTCGCCACCGGGAACCCCATCTTCAAGGCCCGCATGGAGGACGTCGGCCACCTCGACCTGGCCGGCTGCATGGCGCTCGGCGCCACCGGCCCGATCCTGCGCTCCACCGGCCTCCCGCACGACCTGCGCAAGACGCAGCCGTACTGCGACTACGAGACGTACGACTTCGACGTCCCGACCGCCGACACCTGCGACTCCTACGGCCGGTTCCTGATCCGGCTCGAGGAGATGCGCCAGTCGCTGCACATCGTCGAGCAGTGCCTGGACCGGCTGAAGCCGGGCCCGGTGATGGTCGCCGACAAGAAGATCGCCTGGCCGGCCCAGCTGGCGCTCGGCCCGGACGGGCTCGGCAACTCCCTCGACCACATCCGCAAGATCATGGGCACCTCCATGGAGGCCCTGATCCACCACTTCAAGCTGGTCACCGAGGGCTTCCGGGTCCCGCCCGGCCAGGCCTACACGGCGGTCGAGTCGCCCAAGGGCGAACTGGGCGTGCACGTCGTCTCCGACGGCGGCACCCGCCCCTTCCGGGTCCACTTCCGCGACCCGTCCTTCACCAACCTGCAGGCCATGGCGGCGATGTGCGAGGGCGGCCAGGTGGCCGACGTCATCGTCGCCGTCGCGTCCATCGACCCCGTGATGGGAGGCGTCGACCGGTGACCAGCACACCTGCCCAGGGCACACCCTCCCAGGGCGTCGGTCTCGGCATGCCCGAACTGCCCGCCCCGGACTACCCGCAGGACGTGCGGGACCGGCTGGAGACCGACGCGCGCGAGATCATCGCCCGCTACCCGGACTCCCGGTCCGCGCTGCTGCCGATGCTGCACCTGGTGCAGTCCGAGGAGGGCCACGTCACCCGCACCGGCATGCGGTTCTGCGCCGAGATGCTGGACCTCACCACCGCCGAGGTCACCGCCGTCGCCACCTTCTACACGATGTACCGGCGCCGGCCGAGCGGCGACTACCAGGTGGGCGTCTGCACCAACACGCTCTGCGCGGTGATGGGCGGCGACGCCATCTTCGAGGACCTCCAGCAGCACCTGGGCGTCGGCAACAACGGCACCACCCCGGACGGCAAGGTCACGCTGGAGCACATCGAGTGCAACGCGGCCTGCGACTTCGCCCCCGTGGTGATGGTCAACTGGGAGTTCTTCGACAACATGACGCCGGCCGCCGCCCGGCAGCTGGTCGACGACCTCATCGAGGGGCGCCCGGTCACCCCGACCCGCGGCGCGCCCCTGTGCACCTTCAAGGAGACCGCGCGCATCCTGGCCGGCTTCCCCGACGAGCGCCCCGGCGCGGTCGAG
>NZ_JACADT010000990.1:0-2081 GCF_013421635.1 Streptomyces sp. UH6
CCCACGAGCGCCGGGGGCAGGGCCGGGGCGAAGCCGTCGGAGGCGGCGAACCGGGGCCGCCGTCCGACGCCCAGCAACTGCCCGTAGGCCCACACCTCGTAGGTTCCGTCCCGCAGGCACGGCTCGGTGGACAGCGTCCGCGGGTCGACGGCCGCCTCCCCGGACACGACCACCCGGTGCCGTCCGCCGCCGAGCGGCTCGGTGCGCGGGACCATGTCGGCGTCGGGGAACCACCACTGGTCCCGCCCGGTGTCGTGCACCAGCAGCTCGCCGCGCGCGTAGGCCAGCGGGTGGGGGACCTCCCACTCCTCGGCCCCCTCGATGCCGTCGAGCAGCACGGGGTCCAGCAGCAGCCGTCCGTGCCGCTCCACCAGGGTCAGCGGCCCGCCGTCCGGACGCACCATGCCGATGGTGGCGGAGATCAGCAGCCGGCCGTCCCGCCACCGCATGCCGTCCACCGTGACCTGCGGCCTCACCGCCCGCACCCGGCGGGCGAGTTCGACCAGCGAGTCCAGCCGGCCGTCCTCCAGGAGCGTCGCCCGGAGCCGGGTGAGGGCCGGCAGCCCTTCGCGCACGCCCGGCGGGTAGCACTCGACGGCCATCTTGCGGACCACCTCGAAGTGACGCTCCAGATCCGCCCCGGTGCGCTGGAGGACCCGGGGCTCGGTCACCGGCCTGAGCAGTTCCACGCGGTAGGAGCGGCGCAGCAGGAAGTCCTGGAGCGGTCCCGGCGCGGTGCCCTCCTTGACGGCCTCGACCACCGACCGGAGATGGCCGTAGTACGCCTCCGGAGTGGTCGCGCCCGCGCTGTTGTTGCCGCCGTCCTCACGCCGGTTCCACACGTAGCAGGGATGCGAGCCGAGGATGGAGACCGTCTTCGCCCGGACGTAGGCGCGCGCCATGAACAGCTGGTCCTCCAGACGGACCCGGCCCTCCGGGAACTCGATGCCGTGTTCCAGCAGGAAGGCGCGCCGGAACATCTTGTGCGGCGTCAGACTCTCCATCAGCGGAGTGTCCTCGACGGAGCAGCGCTCGACGTCGCGCTTGTAGAGGCTGTGCGGGCCCTGCATGGTGCCGACGGTCCGGCCCATCACGATGTCCGAGCCGTTGCGGACGGCCATCCGGTACAGCCGGTCCAGCGCGCCGGGCGTCAACTCGTCGTCCTGGTCGACGAACTGGACGTACTCACCGCGCGCCGCGCGCACCCCGACGTTGCGCGGCTTGCCGGGCCAGCCGGAGTTCTCCTGGTGGATCACCCTGACGTGGGCGTACTTGGAGGCCAGCCGCTCCAGTCGCCCGGCCGACCCGTCGGTCGACCCGTCGTTCACGTAGACCACCTCGTACGCCTGCGGACCGAGGCTCTGGTGGAGGAGGCTGGGGGCGGAGCGTTCGAGGTACGGCCCCGCGTTGTAGACGGGGACCACGACGCTGACCTTGATCATGTGATGTACATCCGGGGTGCTGGGAGCCTTGGGCGGCGTCATCGTAGGGCCCTTCCGGGTGAGATGCCCGCTTCCCCCGGTGTGTCCGGGCGTGTCGGACGTGTTCCGGATCGTCCTCGAGCCGGCCTCGGTGGCCCCCGATTTCCGTTTGCCCGGGAGTGCCGGCCCGCCTACGGTGCGCGCCATGATCTCCGAGGACGTCCCCGCCGCCCTGCTCGCCTACCGCCGTGTCAACGACGAGGTGTTCCGCTGCTACGAAGAGGGGCGGCTGGAGGACGGCATCCGTCTCCTGACCGTCCCGCACCCCGAACTGCTGCCCTGGCGTGCGGAACTGGCCTACCTGCTCGCCTGCCTCCAGGGCGCCGCCGGGCGCCCCGACGAGGCGCTCGGGACGCTGCGCGCAGCCCTCGCGGAGGGCGGGTGGTGGGATCCGGCCGTACTGGAGGGGGAGGAGGACTTCGCGGAGGCGCGCGGGCTTCCCGGGTTCCGCCCGCTGCTCGAGGAGTCGGCGCGACGCTGGGAGGACGGGCGGCGGACGAACCGTGAACACGACCTGCTGGTGCGGCCGTCGGCGCTGCCCGCGCGCGGTGTGCTGGTGGCGTTGCACGGGGCCGAGGAGTCGGAGCGGGACGCGGTGCG
>NZ_JACADT010000991.1:0-2078 GCF_013421635.1 Streptomyces sp. UH6
CCGCGCTCGCCGTACCAGGCGGCCACGACCGCCAGCGCGTCGTCCAGCTCCAGGCCCGGGTCGCCGACCGCCAGCACCGAGTTGGCGCGCCGGGTGAACCCCGAGGAGGCGCGCAGCACCCACCCGCCGAGCGGTTCGCTCTCCACCGGCGGCCAGGCCCGCGCGGTCACCCCGGCGAGCTCCCGGAACGACGCGGCCGGGCCCCGGCGGCGGGCCGGCTGCGGGGGAACCACCTTGCCCGCCACGAGGGTGGACTCGTCGATCCGCACCCGTTCGCCGTTCCGACGGGTGATCAGCAGCACGCCGTCGTCCCATGATGTGAGAACGCCGACCGTGTCGGTGAACTTGGCCCCTGTGCCGCCGTCCTCGGCGAGCCGCCGTACGGAGACGCGTTTGCCCACGTCAGAGCCGGTAAGGTGCAGCGCGGCTCGCGCTTCGGTGGAGAATTCCACGGGTCGGTTCACCCCTCGTGTTCGGTTCGGGCCCCGAAGTGGAGATACTAGGGGCGGGCATCGACGACGCCGCGCTCCCGCGCGCCAGGCGGCGGAGCCTGTGGAGGCCCGCCAGCGCCCTATCGAGGAGGAACGACAGCGTGACCTACGTCATCGCGCAGCCTTGTGTCGACGTGAAGGACAAGGCGTGCATCGAGGAGTGCCCGGTCGACTGCATCTACGAGGGGCAGCGGTCCCTCTACATCCACCCGGATGAGTGCGTCGACTGCGGGGCCTGCGAGCCGGTCTGCCCGGTCGAGGCCATCTTCTACGAGGACGACACGCCGGACGAGTGGAAGGACTACTACAAGGCCAATGTGGAGTTCTTCGACGAGCTCGGCTCTCCCGGCGGGGCCAGCAAGCTGGGCCTGATCGAGCGCGACCACCCGTTCGTCGCCGCGCTGCCCCCGCAGAACCAGTAGCGGAACCCGTAGGAGTGATCACTCCCCCTCGGTCCCGTACGGCGGCCCACGCACCGGCCGCCTGCGGGACCGAGGCGTTCGCCGCCGAAGCCGCACCGCCCGCGGCGTGAGGAAAGTGAGCTGAACCCGTGTCCGAGCTCGTGAGCCGTCTGCCGGACTTCCCCTGGGACAAGCTGGAGCCCTACAAGGCGACCGCCGCCGGGCACCCGGACGGCGTCGTCGACCTCTCCGTCGGCACACCGGTCGACCCGGTGCCGGACCTCGTGCAGCAGGCGCTCGCCGACGCGGCCGACTCGCCGGGCTACCCGACGGTCTGGGGAACCCCCGCACTGCGCGACGCGATCACCGGCTGGGCCGGCCGGCGACTGGGCGCCCAGGACCTGACGCACCGCAACGTGCTGCCGGTGGTGGGCTCCAAGGAGCTGGTGGCCTGGCTGCCGATCCAGCTGGGCCTGGGCCCGGGCGACACCGTCGCCTTCCCGCGCCTGGCCTACCCGACGTACGAGGTGGGCGCCCGGCTGGCCCGCGCCGAGTTCCAGGCCTACGACGACCCGACCACGGACCTGGACCCGGGCCCCCTGAAGCTGCTGTGGCTGAACTCGCCGTCCAACCCGACCGGCCGGGTGCTGCCCAAGGAGGAGCTGCGCCGGATCGTGGCCTGGGCGCGCGAGCACGGCGTGCTGGTCGTCTCCGACGAGTGCTACCTGGAGCTCGGCTGGGAGGCCGACCCGGTGTCGGTGCTCCACCCCGACGTCTGCGGCGGTTCGTACGACGGTCTGGTCGCCGTCCACTCGCTCTCCAAGCGGTCCAACCTGGCCGGCTACCGGGCGGCGTTCCTGCTGGGCGACTCCGAGGTGCTGATGCCGCTGCTGCAACTGCGCAAGCACGGCGGCATGATGACCTCCATGCCCACCCAGGCCGCCACGGTCGCGGCGCTGGGCGACGACGCGCACGTGGCCGAGCAGCGCAAGCGCTACGCGGCCCGGCGCGAGGTGCTGCGCGGCGCGCTGGAACGGCACGGCTTCCGCGTCGAGCACAGCGAGGCCAGCCTGTACCTGTGGGCGACCCGTGACGAGAGCTGCTGGGACACGGTGGCGTACCTCGCCTCGCTGGGCATCCTGGTGGCCCCCGGCGACTTCTACGGACCGGCCGGCGCGCGCCACGT
>NZ_JACADT010000992.1:0-2075 GCF_013421635.1 Streptomyces sp. UH6
GCGTTCCTGGACGGCGCGGGACCAGTCGCCGCGGGCGGCGGCCTCCTCGGCGGCCTCGCGGTGTTCGGCGGCGCTGCGCGGGCCGTCCGTGAAGAGGGCTTCCTCCTCGGCGCCCTTCGGGCGGCGTCCGGGCAGGCCGAGGCGCATCGCGAGCAGGATCAGGACGAGCAGCAGGCCACCGACGACGACCCACAGGCCGGTGTGTCCGCCGGGAGCGACGGAGGCGGCCCGGTCGAGGAGGTCGGAGACGCCTTCCCAGACCCACTTGAGGCCGCGCTGGAACAACCCGGGGTCGTCCTGGTGGTAGATGCCTTCGGACAGCTCCCTCTCGGCCTCCTCCCGCGCGGGGTCGCGCGGGAGGGTGACCGGAGGTTCGCCGTCGTGCGTGGTGTGTGCGGCGGCCGCGAGGAGCGCGGCCGGAATTCCCCCCGCCCAGCTCACCCCATCAGCTCCCCGCGCCCGGGGCGGAGCCGGAGGCGCGCGCGAGTTCCAGGTCGAGGGCCTCGCGGCGGATGCGGCGGTCGATGTAGAGGAGCACCGTCACGCCTGCGGTGATGGGCAGGGTGACGGTCGTGGCGAACATGCCGCCGATGCCGGTGAAGACGTAGTAGAGCGGTCCGAATTCGGCCGTGCCGCCGCCGAGGAAGGAACCCAGCGACATGCCGCTCATCGACATGCCGACGAGTTCGAACGGCACCGCGATGACGAAGGAGACGAAGGCGGTGATCAGGTTGGTGAGCGCCAGGATGCCGAAGATCCGCCACCAGGAGCCCTGCACCAGCTTGGCCGAGCGGGTCAGGGACCGGAGCACCGGCTGCTTCTCGAGGATCAGCGCGGGCGAGGACAGGGCCCACCGGATGTAGATCCAGGCGGAGAGCGCGACGGCGGGGAAGATGCCGAAGAAGATCAGCAGACCGCCGCCGACGGCGGAGCCGCCGAGTCCCACGAGGATGCCGGGGAGCAGGCAGGCGACGAAGACCACCGCGACGGCCAGGGGGATCAGCAGGACCAGGCCGAGCAGCCGCAGCGCCTGGGGCTTGGAGCTCCGCCAGGCCTGTCGCACGGTCGCGGGCCGGCCGAGGACGGCCTGGCTGGTCACCGGGGTGAGCAGCGCGGTCGCCGTGGCGTGGCCGATCACGCCGACCAGCAGCAGGACGAACGAGGCGAGCATCGACTGCCCCATGAGGGAGGTGTACTCCTCGCCGCCCATGGTGATCGGGTCGGCGTTCAGGGACGCGGTGGTGATGTCGTTCAGCAGGAAGATGTTGAGCAGGACGACGACGGTCTGGGTGACCGCGGCGACGACCAGGGAGATGCCGAGGACCGGGCGCCAGTAGGTGCGCATGGTGGTGACGGCGCCGTCGAGGATCTCGCCGAGGCCGATCGGGCGCAGCGGGATGACGCCGGGCTTCGGCGCGGGCGGGGGTCCCCAGGAGGGGCCTTTGGGGACGCCGGGGTGACCGCCGCCGTAGTGGCCGCCGTAGCCACCGCCGTAGGGGCCGCCCTGCTGAGGGGCGCCCGGGTACGGGCCCGCCGGAGGTCCGGGCTGGGGCGGGACGGCGGGGGGTGGCTGCTCCTTGGACCACTGGGCACCCGGCTCGTCGCCGCCGGGGCTTCCGGCCGGAGATGATCCGGGCGAGGTCCAGCCCGGAGAGTCGTTCATCGTCGCTCCTTCAGGGTGCTGCCCGCGGATCACGGCGCAGGTCAGGTCATCGTGCCATGTGCACGTCGGCGGATGGGCGGGGCGGGGGCGATCGGGACGGGACCGAGACAGTGGGCGGTGCGCGGCGGAGAACGCCTTCTTGGCGCGCCGGATCCGGGGCAGACTGACAGGCATGGCGGATCACGGCGTGCGACCTGGCGGCAGTGGACGGACCGACGGCATACCCATGATCCCGGCGCTGCGCTGGGAGGAACCTCCTGAGGGGCCGGTGCTGGTGCTCCTCGACCAGACCCGGTTGCCGGCGGAGGAGTCGGAACTGGTCTGTACGGACGCGGCGGCGCTGGTCGCGGCGATCCGTTCGCTGGCGGTGCGCGGAGCTCCGCTGCTGGGCATCGCGGGTGCGTACGGGGTG
>NZ_JACADT010000993.1:0-2070 GCF_013421635.1 Streptomyces sp. UH6
CCGGGGAACGGGGGCGGCTGGTGACCGCCCTCGTCTCCGGTGCCCCGGTCACGGCTCTGGCCGTGCGGCTGCTCCTGCCCTGGCGGGCCGCCGGCCTACCAGCCGCCGTAGGGCACGGTGATCAGTTCCATCGCGTGGCCGGCGGGGTCGAGGAAGTACACCCCGCGACCGCCGTCGTTGCGGTTGATCTCGCCGGGGCGCGTCTGCCGCGGGTCGGCCCAGTGCTCGATGCCGCGGGCCCTGATCCGGGCGTAGGCCGCGTCGAACTCCTCCTCGGAGACGAGGAAGGCGTAGTGCTGGGTGGCGATGTCGCTCTCGGGGACGGTGGCGAAGTCGAGGGTGACGCCGTTGTCGAGGGCGACCGCGACGAACGGCCCCCATTCGGCGGTGACGGCGAGGTCCAGAAGCTCCGCGAAGAAGCGGGCGGACTCCCGGTTGTCCCGGGCGTGGACGATGGTGTGGTTGAACCGGACGGACAAGGTATGCCTCCAACGGGCATATCCCGGCACCTCCATGCCCCACCCGGTCGGTGGCCGGCACGCGATGCGGCCACCGACTCTAGGGCAGATGCGGGCCCTGGGGGAAGGTCAGATCTGGACCCCCGGGACCCGGTCCTCGACGACCACCGTGGCGCGGGTGGTGACCGGGGCGCCCGGCCGCTGGACGTAGGGCAGGACGCGGAAGTCGGTGGTCCAGCGCCGGTGGTCGACGCGGACACGGGCGTAGCCGCGCTGGGAGTTGAAGAACTTCATGTGCGGGTTGGCCGCGAGGAACGTCTCGCCGTCGGCGGTCATGTCCGCGCCGTCGCCGCCGCTGGTGATCGACGTGCCGACGAACTCCGCGCCCACGGTGGGCGATCCGGGGTCCTGGTAGTCGCGCTTGAGGTCCCAGGCGTAGTTCTGGTGGCGGTCCCCGGTGACGACGACGAGGTTGCGCACGCCGCGCCGGTCGGCCTCGGCGAGGAGGCGGTTGCGGTCGGCGACGTAGCCGTCCCACGGGTCGAGCCAGACCCGTTCGGCCGGACCGGGGTCCTTGTCGGTCTGCCCCATCGGGGCCTGGTTGCCGAGGATCTGCCACTGCGCGGGGGAGCGGGAGAAGTTCCTCAGCACCCAGTCGCGCTGCCGGGCGCCGAGGATGGTGCGGTCCGGGTCGAACCGCGCGGTGCTGGTGGCCGATTCGCCGTCGCCGTCGGGCTGGTCGTCGCGGTACTGGCGGGTGTCCAGCATGGTGAGGTCGGCGAGGCGGCCGTAGGAGAGGCGGCGGTAGGCCTGGAGGTGCGGCCCCTGCGGCATCTGCGTGTGGCGCAGCGGCTGGTGCTCGTAGAGCGCCTGGAACGCGGCGGCGCGGCGTGCCCGGAAGACGGCGGGGTCCTGGTCGGGTTCGGTGTCGGCCTGGGAGAGGTCGCCCGCCCAGTTGTTCTCCACCTCGTGGTCGTCGAAGGTGACGACCCACGGGAAGCGGGCGTGGGCCTTCTTCAGCGGCTCCTCGGACTTGTAGAGGCCGTACTGGAGGCGGTAGCGGGCCAGGTCGAAGGTCTCGGTGTGGAACCGGGGGTCGGTGGTGACGCCGCGCCGGTTGGTGCGCACGCCCGACTCGTACAGGTAGTCGCCGAGGTGCACGACGAGGTCGAGGTCCTCCTCGGCGAGGTGGTCGTACGCCGTGTAGTAGCCGTCCTGCCAGGCCTGGCAGGAGGCGAAGGCGAACCTCAGGTCGGCGGGCTTCACGTGGGCCCGCGGGGTGGTGCGGGTGCGGCCGACGGGGGAGATGTGGCCGGCGACGCGGAACCGGTAGTAGTACACGCGGTCGGGAAGCAGGCCGCCGACCTCCGGGTGGACGGAGTGGGCGAGTTCGGGGGTGGCGACGACGCTGCCGCGGCGGACGACCCGGCCGAAGCGGCGGTCGGCCGCCACCTCGTACTGCACGCGGACCGGTACCCGCGGCATGCCGCCCAGGCCGTCGGCGGCGTGCGGGTCGGGGGCCAGCCGGGTCCACAGGACGACGCCGTCCTCCAGCGGGTCGCCGGAGGCGACGCCCAGGGTGAACGGGTCGTCGGCGATGGCGGGGGCGGCC
>NZ_JACADT010000994.1:0-2057 GCF_013421635.1 Streptomyces sp. UH6
GGTTCCCCGGGTCCGGCGTCGTCCGTCACCCCGTCGCCCGTCACCCTGTCGCCCGTGACGGCTTCGGCGAGACGTCCGACGGCGGCGGCGAGCAGGTCGGGCGGCAGCAGTCCGGGCCCGGCGGCCGAGGCGAAGTCCGCGAACGTCTCCGCCGTGCTGTGCCGGGGGTGGAAACGGAGGACCTCGCGCATCTGCCGGGTGTCCACGACCCGGCCGTGGGTGAGCAGCCGGATCTGCTCGGGGGAGAAGTCGGAGAGCCCCAGGGTCCGCATCAGCGACCCGGTCAGGGTGACCGCGGGCAGCAGCACCGGCGCGGTCGGCCGCCCCACGCGGCGCGCGCACTGCGAGAGCGTCAGGACCCCGTCGCCCGCGATGTTGAAGGTGCCGCCGGTGAGCGCCCCGGGCTCGGGTTCACGGGAGGCCCGCAGCAGCACCTCGGTGACGTCGTCCTCGTGGACGAACTGCAGCCGCGGGTCGTAGCCGAGCACGGTCGGCAGCACCGGGAGCCGGAAGTAGGAGGCGAGCGGGGTCTCCACGGCCGGGCCGAGGATGTTGGCGAACCGGAGCACGCACACCGCCACGTCCGGCCGCCGCCGCGCGAAGCCCCGCACATATCCCTCGACCTCGACGGCGTCCTTGGCGAAGCCGCCGCTGGGCAGCGCCTTGGGAGCCGTGGTCTCGCCGAACACCGCCGGGTCGCGGGGCGCCGACCCGTACACCGTGGTGCTGGACTTGACCACCAGTCGCCGCAGGGCGGGCGACTTCTGGCAGGCGCCCAGCAGCTGCATGGTGCCGATGACGTTGGTCTCCTTCACGGAGGACCGGTTGCCGCCGGCCAGCGCCGTCCCGGTGACGTCGAGATGGACCACGGTGTCGGCGCGGTGCTCGGCCAGCACCCGGCCGATCGCCGGCTGCCGGATGTCCGCCCGCACGAACACCGCCTCGCCCAGGTCGTGCTCGGGCGTGACGGCGTCCACCGCCACCACCCGTTCCACGTCCGGCTCGCGCAGCACCCTCCGCACGTAGAGACTCCCCAGCCGCCGGGCCGCCCCGGTCACCAGCACGATCCTGCCCAAGACCCGCGCCTTCCCCTCGTCCCCCTCGTCCGCCGGACTCCCTTACGGCGGTACGCGACAACTTAGCCGCTCCGTGTTGCGCGGACATGGCCGTCACACTGCCACCGCCCACCGCCCACGCCACTCCCACGTTCCCCGCCGTCCCGCCCCGGATACGACCGCGGCCCCCCACCGAACCGGTGGGGGGCCGCAGGGGCACGCTTTCACGCGGCGTGTGCCGCGTCGCGTTACTTCTTGTTGCGACGCTGAACGCGCGTGCGCTTGAGCAGCTTGCGGTGCTTCTTCTTGGCCATCCGCTTGCGCCGCTTCTTGATAACAGAGCCCACGACTTACCCTCGCTCACTTCTCATCACTCGGCGTTGGGCGCCATGGGCCCATACGACCTTCGAGGGGAAAGCCTACCTTCCCCGGGCCGGGAGGTCGTAATCGAGGGGGCCCCGGGTTGACCCCGGGACCGCCGCACGAGACCTCTCAGGCCGTCTCGACCCCCACGTAGCTCTCGCGAAGGTACTCGTGAACCGCCTGCTCCGGAACTCGGAACGACCGTCCGACCCGGATGGCGGGCAGATGACCGCTGTGCACCAGCCGGTACACGGTCATCTTGGACACGCGCATCACCGAGGCGACCTCCGCCACGGTAAGGAACTGGACCTCGTTCAGAGGCCTTTCGCTGCCAGCTGCCATGACACACCTGAACCCTTCGCACTCGACGGCCACCGGCTTCCCCTTCCGGTGACTCTTCGTCGCTGCGTGCTCACTCCCCAGATTAGGTGCGGGTGATGCGAGTGGGGAAGAGGAGCCGCCATCACCGGCCTACCGTGACAGACACCCGCGATTGAGCACGCAACGGATAAGCGGGGGACGCCACCCGGGCCTCACACCCACCCCAACCGGAACGCCGGCTGCGGCTCGCGCCCCCTGTGCCACCGGCGGGTCCGGCCACCCCGCACGCCCCGGCGCACCCGCTCGTCCGCACCCTCG
>NZ_JACADT010000995.1:0-2056 GCF_013421635.1 Streptomyces sp. UH6
GCCGTGCTGCTCGACACCTCCGCGGCGGAGTGCCTGAGCGCCGCCTTCCTGTCCCAGGGGCCGCCCGTTGTCCGGTCCGCGCGGCGAGGGGTCGTGATCCGGTGAGCCCGTACGCCCACACCCGCCCCGGGCGACGCCCGCGCAGCGACGTCGCGTTCCCGTTCCGCCCCGACGGCCGGGGCCGCACCGCGCACGCGGGCCACGCGGAGCACGTCCACGACCTCGTCGAGCAGGTGCTGTTCACCAGCCCCGGGGAGCGCGTGATGCGCCCCGACTTCGGCTGCGGGCTGCTCGACCTGGTCTTCGCCCCGACCGCTCCGGAAGTGGTCAGCACGGTCGAACTCTCCGTGCAGGCCGCGCTGCAACGCTGGCTCGGCGACCTCATCGACGTCGAGCGCCTCGACGTGGTCGGCGAGGAGCACGTCGTCCGTGTCCACCTGTCGTACGTGGTGCGCGCCGACGGCACCCGGCGCGACGACGTCTTCGAAGGGAGGACCACGGCATGACGGGCACGACCGGCGGAGCGACCGCCTCACGACGGGCCAGGGTCCGCGCCGCGCAGCTCAACGGGGTCGACTTCGTCGAGGTGAGCGACGACGGTCTGCTGCTCACCGTCACCTTCCTCGGCAAGGCCCCGCACGGCCTGGGCGCCGAGAACGTCCGCATCGACGGCGGGCGCCGCGTCACCGGCGTCACCGCGGTGGACGTCGGCGTCGAGCGGGAGCAGGACCCGGAACTGGACGACCGGCTGTACGTCACCCTCGACAAGGCCGGCGACACCTCCCGCTACCGGCTCTCCCTGGTCGAGACCGACCCGTACGGCCGCCCCGGCACCGAACCCTTCCGCGGCTTCGACCAGCGCTACCACAGCGCCTCCTTCGTCTTCCGTCCCGACTGCCCGAGCCCCTTCGACTGCGGGGAGGACGCACCGGAGGGACCGGCGTTCCCGGCCGCGCCCGTCATCGACTACACGGCCCGCGACCACGACAGCATCCGCAAGCTGCTCCTCGACCGGCTGGCGCTCACCACGCCCGACTGGGTGGAGCGCAACCCGGCCGATCTCGGCATGACCCTGGTCGAGCTGCTGGCGTACACCGGCGACCGGATCAGCTACCAGCAGGACGCGGTGGCCACCGAGGCGTACCTCGACACCGCGCGCCGCCGGGTCTCCGTGCGACGCCACGCCCGGCTGATCGACTACGCGATGCACGACGGCTGCACGGCCCGCGCCTACGTCACCGTCGAGACCGCCGACGACCGCACGCTCGCCCCGGGCTCCTACCGCTTCGCCTCCGTCGACGTCCGTGCCCTCGACCCGCACGAGCGGCCCGTGCCGGGCACGGTGGTCGACGAGTCGGGCCTCGGCGAGCTGGACGAGCACGGCGCGGTGGAGGTCTTCGAGCCGGTCGTCGCCGACGACCCGCTCGAGCTGCGCGCCGCGCACAACGCGATCCGCCTGTGGACCTGGGGCGGCGAGGTGTGCGCGCTGCCGCGCGGGGCCACCTCGGCCACCCTGCGCGACGAGTGGGTGGACCGGGAGACCTGCCGTGAACGCCGGCTCGCGCTCCGGCCGGGCGACGTGCTGATCCTGGAGGAGGTGAAGGGGCCGCGCACCGGCACGCCCGGTGATGCCGACCCGGGCCACCGTCGGGCCGTCCGTCTGACCTCCGTCACCCCGGCCGTCGACCGCGTCGAGGACCAGCCGGTGCTGGAGGTCACCTGGGCCGCCGGGGACGCCCTGCCGTTCCCGCTCCGCCTCACCACCCGTGGCGGCCGTGACTGCCTGCCCGTCGAGGACGTGACCGTCGCCCGCGGCAACGTCGTCCTCGTCGACCACGGCCGCACCCTCCACGGGCTGCCCGAGACGTTCACCGTCCCGCAGGTCCCCGCCGTGGTGGCCCCCTGCCCTCCCGGGGGCTCCGGCTGCGCGGACCACCGGGAGGGCAACGCGCCCGCCCGGCTCGTCGGCTCCCTCACGGACAGGACCGAGGGCGGCGAACCGCTCGGCCCCGACGACGTGCGGACGCTGTACGGCGTCCTCGGTCCGGCCGCGGTC
>NZ_JACADT010000996.1:0-2056 GCF_013421635.1 Streptomyces sp. UH6
CCTGGCCCGACGGTTCCACCGAGCCGGCCGACGCGGTCGTCTGGTGCACCGGTTTCCGCCCCGCCCTCGCCCACCTCACGCCGCTCGGCCTCCGGGACCACCGCGGGCGCGTCCCCACCGACGGCACCCGCGCCCTGACCGAACCACGCCTCCACCTGCTCGGCTACGGGGACTGGACCGGCCCGGCCTCCGCCACCCTCATCGGCGTCGGCCGCCCGGCCCGCGACGCCGCCCGGCAGTCGCCGAACTCCTCAGCTGACCTCAGCGGGGCTCAGCCGGTCGAAGGCGCCGTGCACTGAAGGGCATGAGCTGTTCGAGCCCTCGCCCTCGGACAACCACGCTGCCGACACCCTTCCGCCGCGCTCGCGCACCAGGACACGTGCACGGGTGGCGAGGTCGGCCTTCGCCCCTCGATCGACCTGCGAGCCGAGGGCCACCGCGGCGCGACCTGTCCGCGAGCGGCATTACGCGACGATGCGACTCCGGCGCTCGACGAGGAGAACGTCCCGCCAGACTCCGTGATGACGGGCGACGCGCTCACGGGTTCCGACGACCCGGAATCCGGCCCGCTGGTGCAGTGCGAGGCTGGCGGTGTTCTCGGGGAAGATCCCGGACTGGACGGTCCAGATCCCGGCCGCCTCCGTCGAGTCGACCAGCGCCTTGAGCAGCGCCGAGGCCACTCCGCGCCCCCTGGCGGAGGGGTGTACGTAGACGGAGTGCTCGACGACTCCCGCGTAGACCTCGCGGGTCGAGACCGGCGAAACGGCAGCCCACCCGAGAACCCTTCCCTGCTCGTCGACGGCGGCGAAGCGGTGCTCGGTCAGCTTCGCGGCGTCGAACGCCTGCCAGGTGGGGGCCGAGGTCTCGAAGGTCGCGTTGCCTTCGTCGATGCCGGCCTGGTAGATCGCCAGGACCTGGGAGGCATGCCCCTCGGTCAGAGGGACGACGAGGACGCTCGACGAGCCGGGCGTGGCGGACATGTGCAGGGAACTCCTGGGAGCAGCAGCGGAATCAGGCGGCGGAGGCCGGGGCGAGGAGCTGCCCCATGGCGGCGAGCACGGACGGCTCGACGCGGTAGTACACCCAGGTGCCGCGCCGCTCGGAGGTCAGCAGCCCGGCCTCCTTCAGCTTCTTCAGGTGGTGCGAGACGGTCGGCTGCGAGACGCCCACGTCGGAGATGTCGCAGACGCACGCCTCACCCCCCTCGTGCGAGGCGACCGCGGAGAACAGCCGCAGCCGCACCGGGTCACCCAATGCCTTGAACATGCGCGCGGCCGTCTCGGCCTCGTCCGCGCTCAGGGGCCGCTCGGTGAGCGGCGGGCAGCACGGCGCGTCGGAGGACACGACCAGCGGCAGCACATTCGGGTTAGACATGCATCTATGTTGACACGTGTCGAACCCTTGCAGCTAGGCGCCGGGCGGCCGGCCGCTCCAGCACCTCACACCACCTCGCTAATTCGATGTTCACCTATATTGACAGTCTTCTAACCAAGTGCCATACTGGCGGACACAAGGAATCGACAGACGTCGAAATAGAGAGCGGTTCTCATGGTCGCCCCACTCCGTACGGCCCTCACCGCCCTGTCGTTCCGCTGACCGGCCGCCACCCCACCCATCGCACTTCAGGAGATCACCGTCGTGAGCACGCAGCAGCTCCCCGTCGTCGTCATCGGAGCCGGCCCGGTCGGCCTGGCCGCCGCGGCCCACCTCCTCGAGCGGGACCTCATCCCGCTGGTGCTGGAGGCCGGCCCGGCCGCGGGCGCCTCCGTGCGCGAGTGGGCGCACGTACGGCTCTTCTCCACCTGGAGCGAGCTGGTGGACCCCGCGGCCGAGAAGCTCCTCGCCCCGACCGGCTGGGTCCGCCCCGAAGCGGACCGCTACCCGACCGGCGGCGAATGGGCCGAGCGGTACCTGCAGCCGCTGGCCGACACCCTCGGCGACACCGTCCGCCATGGCGCACGCGTGACCGGCGTGGCGCGCGCCGGACGCGACCGCGTCGTCGACGCCGACCGCGCGGACCAGCCGTTCACCGTGCAGATCGAGCACGCCGACGGCC
>NZ_JACADT010000997.1:0-2038 GCF_013421635.1 Streptomyces sp. UH6
TGCACACCAGGAGGCCGAGGAGACCCAGGAGGCCGAGGAGGCCGGGAAGCCCCAGGGTTCGCAGGGGTCCTGAGGCGGGCGGGCGCGGCCACCCGTCCGCGGCCCGTGCCGCTCCCGGCGCTAGGTTGGCTCCATGAGCAGCGGCGCGTGGCGGGACCGGGAACGACTGGTGGTCATCGGCGGCGACGCGGCGGGCATGTCCGCCGCGTCGCAGGCCCGCAGGATGAAGGGCGCCGAGGAGCTGGAGATCGTCGCCTTCGAACGGGGGCACTTCTCCTCCTACTCGGCGTGCGGCATCCCCTACTGGGTCGGCGGCGCGGTCGGCGAGCGCGAGCAGCTGATCGCCCGCTCGCCCGAGGAGCACCGCGCCCGCTCCATCGACCTGCGCACGCGCACCGAGGTCACCGCGATCGACGTCGGGCGCGAGCGCGTCCGGGCGCGCGACCTGGACACCGGCGAGGAGTCCTGGACCTCCTACGACAAGCTGGTGATCGCCACCGGCGCCACCCCGCTGCGCCCCGACCTGCCCGGCATCGACCTGCCGGGCGTGCACGGCGTGCAGACCCTGGACGACGGGCAGGCCCTGATCGACACGCTGTCGCGCACCACCGGACGGCGCGCGGTGGTGGTGGGCGCCGGCTACATCGGCGTCGAGATGGCCGAGGCGATGATCAACCACGGCTTCGAGGTCACGGTGGTCAACCGCGGCAAGGAGCCGATGTCCACCCTCGACCCGGACATGGGCCGGATGGTGCACACCGCCATGGAGGGCCTCGGCATCACCATGGTCAACGACACCGGCGTCACGGCCGTGCTCGCCGGGGAGGACGGCCGGGTCCGCGCGGTGGCGGCCGGTGACCGCGAGTTCCCGGCGGACGTGGTGATCCTGGGCATCGGGGTCCGGCCGCGGACCGCCCTGGCCGAGGCCGCCGGTCTCCCCCTCGGCGCGAGCGGCGGCCTCCTCACCGACCTGGCCATGCGGGTCCGCGGCCACGAGAACGTCTGGGCCGGCGGCGACTGCGTGGAGGTCCTCAACCTGGTCTCCGGCCAGCAGCAGCACGTGGCGCTGGGCACCCACGCCAACAAGCACGGCCAGGTGATCGGCGCGAACGTGGGCGGCGGCTACGCCACCTTCCCCGGTGTGGTCGGCACCGCGGTGAGCAAGGTCTGCGACCTGGAGATCGCCCGCACCGGCCTGCGCGAGAAGGACGCCCGGCGGGTGGGGATGCGGTTCCACGCGGTCACGATCGAGTCGACCAGCCGGGCCGGCTACTACCCGGGCGCCTCCCCCATGACGGTCAAGATGCTGGCCGAGGAGCGCACCGGGAAACTGCTGGGCGTGCAGATCGTGGGCCGGGAGGGCGCCGCCAAACGGGTCGACGTGGCGGCGGTCGCGCTGACGGCCGGGATGACGGTGGAGCAGATGACGGCCCTGGACCTGGGGTACGCGCCGCCGTTCTCCCCGGTCTGGGACCCCGTGCTGGTGGCGGCCCGCAAGGCCGCCGCGGCGGTGCGGCCGCGCACGCCCTGACCGCCGCCGCCCTTCGGCTCCGGTGCGGTTCCTCCGGAACCGGCCCGTTCGCGGATCCTTCTGCTTGAATGCGGCGGTGATCGAACTCGTGATCGCCCTGACGGCGGGCGGACTGACGGCCTGGCTGCTCCGCCGGAAGGTGAAGCGGCGTGCGGACCGTGCCGCTCAGGGGGAGGTGATCAAGGTTCCCTGTCTGCTGCAGCATCCCTCGCTCGAGGGCCGGTGGCTTCGCGGGCGGTTGGTGACCGGCCCCTCCACGGTGGCCTGGGAGCCCCGCACCCGGGCCGGGGCCGGGCTGTCCCTTCCGGCGGGAGTGCGGTCGGCCTGCGGTCACCGTCGCTGCGCGAAGCGATGAAGATCAACGGTGGCTCCACGATCGTCGAGTGCGCCTCCTGCGAAGGCGCTGTCCTCATCGCCGTGATGCCGAACGAGCTGGATCACGTGCTCACCGCCCTGAGCAGGAACGCGGCCGGGTGAGGGTGACGTACTCGGGGTGAGCGGCGGGGG
>NZ_JACADT010000998.1:0-2038 GCF_013421635.1 Streptomyces sp. UH6
GGGCGCCCGGGTAGGTGACGCCCCGGGTCGCGTAGGCGGCGGCCGGGGAGTTGACGACCGTGTCCAGCAGGGTGCGGTTCTCGGCGGCGATGGTCCGCGCGGAGCCGAAGGCCGACGGGTCGATCACGATCGCGGTGTGGCCCACGTTGTCGTCGCTCGCCGGTTCGCCCTTCAGCACGCCGGGCCGCGGGCCGTAGGCGGCGCCGGCCAGCGGGCCGCACAGCAGGTCGACCAGGAGGGCGAGGCCGAACCCCTTGGCGCCGCCGGTCTCGGCGGGACCGCCCAGCCAGGCGACGTCGGCCTCCTCGTCCATGAACGCGGCCGGGTCCGTCGTCGGCGTGCCGTCGTGCCGCACCAGCCACTCCTGCGGCACCTCCTGGCCCTCGCGGTGGGCGGCCTTGATCTTGCCGGTGGCGACCACGGTGGTGCTCATGTCGAGGACGAAGGGCGCGCCCCGGGTGACCGGCACGGCGGCGCTGAGCGGGTTGGTGCCGAGCATCCGCACGGTGCCGCCCAGCGGCGGGGCGACGCCCTGGGCGCCGCAGTTGGTCATCGCCAGGCCGATCAGCCCGGCGGCGGCGGCCTTCTGCGTGTAGTAGCCGGCACTGCCGAAGTGGGTGCTGTTGCGCACGGCGACCATGCCGATCCCGGTGGTGCGGGCCTTGTCCATGGCGATGTCCATGGCGAGGTCCATGGTGACCAGGCCGAGGCCGCGGTCACCGTCGAGCAGGGCGGCCCCGGCGGTCTCCTGGACGACGCGCGGGGCGGCGTCGGCGGCGATCCGGCCGTCGAGCAGCCGGGGGGCGTAGATGTTCACCAGTCCGTTGGTGCCGTGGGTGGTGAAGCCGTGCGCGTCGGCGTACGTGATCACGTCGGAGGCGGTGCGGGCGGACGTGGCGTCGAGGCCGCACTCGGTGAGGACGTTCTGGACGAAGGCGGTGAGCTCGGCGAGGGGGACGCGGACGGTCATGGCGGTTCTTCCTTCTTTCGGGCGGTGGGACTTCCGGCGGGTGGGTCTTTCGGGTGGGCGGGTCTTTCGGGTGGGTGGGGCGTGGGAGGTGCGCGGGTGGGCGGGTCAGGCGGTGCGGGCGGCGAACGCGTGCACCAGCTCCTTGACCCGCCGCGCGTAGGCGTCGAGGTCGTCCAGGTTCACGAACTCGGCGGGCGTGTGGGCGCCGTTGGCGTCCAGGCGGCCCGGTCCGCACGCCGCGACGTAGCGGCCGGGCCCGGGGGCCCAGATCGCGTCGCAGGTGAACGCGGAGCCGTCGGCGAGGCCGTCGTGCCGGCTGAACCCGGCGCGCTCCAGCATCAGTTCGCCCTCCGGGTCGCGGTTGCGCAGCGTGGGCAGACCCTGCTTGAGCCAGTCCAGGCGGACGATGCGCCGCCAGTCGCGCACCGTGCGGCGGGTGAACGGGTCGTGGGCGTGCAGCTGGGCGAACTCGGTCCGGGCCTCCTCGATCAGCACCTCCAGCGAGGCGGCGAGCAGTTCGGCCTGCTCGGTCGCCGGATAGGCGATGTTGAGCAGCAGCCGCCCGCCGCCGTAGACCCGGTTGTGGGCGGTGCCGGTGTGCAGGCCGGCGACGCAGAGCTTGGCGCCCATGCCGTGCGCGAGCGGGCCGAGCCGGCGGGAGAGGAAGTCGGCGAGGAAGCCGAGCAGCACGGTGGCGTTGTGGCCGTCGGCGGGATGGTCGTCGGTGGAGTCCTCGCCGAGCACGGTGATCCGCGGCGTCATCGCGGCGGTGCAGCCGTCCATGAAGGTGCTGCCGGTCGGCTCGGCGAAGATCATCAGCCGTCCGGTGTGCCCGGCGTCGACCAGGGCGCGGGTCCCGTAGGTCCCCATCGCGCCGCCCTCCTCGCCGGGCACGGAGGCGATGCGGACCTCGATCCGGCCGTCCAGCCCCGGGTCCTCGGCGAAGGCGGCGGCCACCCCGACCGCGGCGGCGATCCCGGGGCCCTTGTCGTCGACGGCGCCCCGGCCGTGCAGGATGCGCCCCTCCAGGCGCGGCGGGACGTGCGGGCCGACGGTGTCCACGTGGAA
>NZ_JACADT010000999.1:0-2049 GCF_013421635.1 Streptomyces sp. UH6
GCCGCCTGCTCGGCCAGCACCCGGTGCAGCGGCTCCGTGGCGCGGCGGCGGTACTCCTGGACCGCCCAGCCGTTGCCGTCCGGGTCGCTGAAGTACATGAACGTCGCGCCGTCCTGCCCCTCGACGTAGGCGACCGGCTCGCTGACGTCGAGGCCGCGGGCGGTCAGCTCCTCGTACGCGCGGCCGATGTCGGGGACGCAGAGCTGGAGGCCGTGGTAGGTCCCGGGACGCAGGACGCCGGTGGGAACCTCCATGCCCTCGGCCAGGGCGATGGAGCAGCCCGAGCCGGGCGGCGTCAGCTGGACGATGCGCAGGCCGGGGGCCACCTCGCCGTCGAAGTCGACGTGGAAGCCGACCTTCTCCGCGTAGAACTGCTTGGCCCGGTCCACGTCCGCGACGGGCAGCGGGATCACCTCGAGCGTCATCTCCATGTTCGTCATGGCTTCACCGAAGCCCACCCGCGCCGACCGCGCCAGCGGACGGCTCCGGGCGGGTGGGCGGGGGTTAGGCTCGGCGACGGACGGTCACGACGGAGGAGAGGGCGGCGCGGATGGCGACTCCGGGGCGGCGGAGCAGCACCTTCACCCTGCTGCTGCGGCACGGGTTCACGGACCCCTCGGCCGCCGGGAAACTGCTGGAGAGCCCCGGACTCGGCGAGGTCCGTGGCGACCCGCTGCTGCTGGAGGCCCTCGGCGCCACCGCCGACCCGGACCTCGCGCTGCGGGGCCTGACCCGCCTGCTGGAGGCGCAGCCGGACCGCACCGACCGGGCCCGGCTGCTGGACACCCTGCTGGCCGCCAAGCCGCTGCGGGACCGGCTGCTGGGTGTGCTCGGCGCGTCCGAGGCGCTCGGCGACCACCTGGCGCGGCACCCGCACGACTGGCAGGCGCTGGTCAGCTACGAGCCGCGCGACCTGCACCAGGGCGTGGCGGAGTTCGAGGAGCAACTGGCCGGTGCCCACGACCCGGTGACGCTGCGGGTGGCCTACCGGCGCTGCCTGATGTCGATCGCGGCCCGGGACGTGTGCGGCACCATCGACGTCGCCGAGACCGCCGGGGAACTCGCCGACCTGGCCACCGCCACGTTGCGCGCCGCCCTCGCCCTGGCCGGGGCGGCCGCGCCGGAGGACGCCGCACTGTGCCGTCTCGCCGTGATCGCGATGGGCAAGTGCGGAGGCCACGAGCTGAACTACGTCTCCGACGTCGACGTGATCTTCGTGGCGGAGCCCGCCCGGGACGCCGACGAGCGGGAGGCCCTTCAGGCGGCCACCCGGCTGGCCTCGCACCTGATGCGGATCTGCTCCGAGACGACCGTGGAGGGGTCGATCTGGCCCGTCGACGCCAACCTGCGGCCCGAGGGGCGCAACGGCCCCCTGGTACGGACCCTCAACAGCCACATCGCCTACTACCAGCGGTGGGCCAAGACCTGGGAGTTCCAGGCGCTGCTCAAGGCCCGCCCGGTCGCCGGGGACGAGGAACTGGGCGCGGACTACCTGGCGGCGCTCCAGCCGATGGTGTGGCAGGCCGCCGAACGGGAGAACTTCGTCGCCGACGTGCAGCAGATGCGGCGGCGGGTGGTGGCCGGCATCCCGGCGGCCGAGCTGGAACGGGAACTGAAGCTGGGACCGGGCGGGCTGCGGGACGTCGAGTTCGCGGTGCAGCTCCTCCAGCTCGTGCACGGCCGCGCCGACACCTCGCTGCGCAGCGGCACCACCCTCGACGCGCTCAAGGCGCTCGCCACCGGCGGCTATGTCGGCCGCGAGGACGCCGCCGGCCTGGACGCCGCCTACCGCTTCCTGCGCGAGACCGAGCACCGCATCCAGCTGTACCGGCTGCGCCGCACCCACCTGATGCCCGAGGACGAGGACGACCTGCGCCGCCTCGGCCGCTCGCTCGGGCTGCGCGCCGAACCCGTCACCGAGCTGCGCAAGGAGTGGCGCAAGCACTCCTCGGTGGTGCGGCGGCTGCACGAGAAGCTGTTCTACCGCCCGCTGCTCAACGCCGTCGCCCAGCTCGCCCCCGGCGAGGCCCGGCTGCGGCCGGAGGCTGC